>JAYVGE010000339.1:0-7334 GCA_043772515.1 Flavobacterium sp.
CTTCTTTGACTTCTTCGATAGCAAAAAGTGCTGCTTTGGCATTTAAAGTGTCAAAAATAGTTTCTACCAAAAGTAAATCACAACCACCGTCCATTAAGGCTTCGACTTGTTGTTTGTAAGCGATTCTCAAATCATCAAAAGTTACGGCTCTGTATCCTGGGTCGTTTACATCTGGAGACATACTGGCTGTACGGTTTGTTGGGCCAATAGATCCCGCAACAAAACGAGGTTGGTTTGGATTTTTGGCAGTGAATTCGTCGGCTACTTCACGGGCTATTTTGGCCGATTCGTAGTTCAATTCATAAACGTATTCTTCTAGGTAATAATCCGCCATTCCGATGGTGGTTCCAGAGAAGGTATTGGTTTCTACTATATCAGCTCCTGCCTCAAAATAAGCGGCGTGCACTTCTTTGATGGCTTCGGGTTGCGTAAGGGATAATAAATCGTTATTCCCTTTGAGTGGGTGTGGAAAATCTTTGAATTGTTCGCCACGAAAATCTTCTTCGGAGAAATTATAACGTTGCAACATGGTTCCCATAGCTCCATCGAGCACGAGTATTCTCTTTTTTATTTCTTCTTGAATTGTTGACATATTCTTATTTAAATCGCTAAGGTTCTTGACACAAAGCATTGATTATTAATTCCAAAAAATCACTATTTTTAGCTCTTGAACCCTGATGGTCGAATTACTCTCGTAATTATATTTTTTTTACACCTGACGGATTTTAAAACCCGTCAGGTGTAAAAAAAATATAACGAACAGCAGGAATTTCATTGGCAAAAAAGCACCAATCATTCGCTCTAAAAAAATATCGATATGTTGTCAGGAAAAGGTTTGAGGAATACGAGAATGTATTCTTGTGTTATCTATCCGCGCTATACGTGGTAGAATGTAGCACCTTCTTTAAAAAAGTAAAGGGTTGCTAAGGTTTCATCGGGTCTTTTCCCTCCGCCTTTCGTGATAACTTTCAATAAAAATAGGAACAGTGCAAAGAAACGACATAACGCCAACACTTGCAAGTTTTTTTAAAAATTTAAAATAGTTTAAAAATGTTTAAATTGTTTAAAAAAAGTTTAAAAGGTTTAAGTGTTGAGTCTGTATGACGACAATCTTAAACTTTTATTTCATTACCGCTTTTAATGCTTTGGCTTTTGCTTTGTGCCTCTAAAATTAACAATCTCAATTCGTCTCATCTTAGCGTTCACTCGGTAAACCAAATAATTATTTTTGTCTACAATTGCTTTGTGCAAACTTTGGTTTGTTTCTGATTTTGGAAATAATTCAGGGTAAAGAATGATTAGACTTGTCACCTGTTTTATTTTTACTTATAATTGTAAAATTTCTTTTATAGACCAGAATTTCTCCAAATAAAGAAGCACGCCATCTAAACCCTTTTCTGCCTGCGGAGTCCATTTAATAGCTAATGCCATTTCTTGAATTTATCCATAACGGTTGAATGGCTTAGCAATTCATTATCGTCGGCTTGAGAAATTCCAATTTCAATTTCTTCTTTTTCCTGTGCCGACAATTCGCTGTACCAATCCTTTTTACTAGCTTTTACCAACATTTCCAGTTTTTCCAAAAGACTTTCATCTACATTGGATAATTCTTGAATAAAATTATATTTCCTTGTTGCTAAATTCATAATGAATTAATTTTAATGTCTCACAAAGGTACAAAATACAGCAGTTTTTTGAATAATGGAAAACGATTTTTGATTTCTGATTTCACGTTGCTACAGAAATCTTAAATCAAAAATCGTTAATCTACAATCTTAAATAATTACACAATAGCTTTCACCACTGCTTTTGGAGCTTCTTTACGGGTACCGTCGAATCCGTCAACACCAGAAACGGTGGTGTATTTCATTACGTATTTTTTACCCGGATTGATGATTTGGTAGGCCGCTTGACACATCATGGTGGCTTCGTGGAAGCCGCAAAGGATCAATTTTAATTTTCCTGGATAGGTATTTACGTCACCGATGGCGAAAATCCCTGGGATATTGGTTTGATAATCTAAGGCATTGTTTACTTTGATTGCATTTTTTTCGATTTCTAATCCCCAGTCGGCAATTGGCCCTAATTTTGGTGTTAGACCAAAAAGTGGAATAAAATAATCTGTAGGGATGTTTCTATGCGCTCCGTCAATATCTACATCGACAGATTCTAAATGCTCTGCTCCATTCAAACCAACTACTTCTCCTGGCGTAATCATTTTTATTTTTCCTGAATTTTTCAATTCTTGAACTTTTTCTACAGAATCTAGTGCTCCACGGAATTCATTTCTACGGTGAATTAAAGTTACCTCAGAAGCTATATTCGATAAGAAAATACTCCAATCTAAAGCAGAATCTCCACCTCCAGAAATCACAACTCTTTTGTCTCTAAATTTCTCTGGATTTTTGATGAAGTATTTAATTCCTTTGTCTTCATAAAACTCGATGTCTTCGATAAGTGGTTTTCTTGGTTCGAAACTTCCTAAACCTCCTGCAATAGCTATTACCGATGCATGGAATCTTTTTCCTTTATTAGACGTTACAATAAAACTTCCGTCTTCTTGTTTTTCGATAGTTTCGGCACGCTCTCCAAGGGTAAATCCAGGTTCGAACTGCTTGATTTGCTCCATTAAACCATCAACCAAATCTCCTGCCAATACTTCTGGAAAACCAGGGATGTCGTAGATTGGCTTTTTAGGATACAACTCAGACAATTGTCCTCCTGGTTGTGGTAAAGCATCTAGAATATGACATTTCAATTTTAACAATCCTGCTTCAAAAACTGTAAATAAACCCGTAGGTCCTGCTCCTATTATAAGTATGTCTGTTTTAACCATTTTATTATTGTTTATAATCATTCTTAATAAATACAAAGAAACGAATAATTAATCCTATTTATAATGATTATTATCATTCGTTTTTATTCTAATTTAAAAACCTCACCCCCAGCCCCTCTCCAAAGGAGAAGGGAGACTAGGTCGAGTTTCATTCGTTTATTCTTTTCTCTCTATTCTTTGTTCTTTAATCCCTCTGTAACTTCATTCATCTTTTGAACTTTTTCTTCAAAATTTCCTTTTAACGTTTTGCGGTATTCATTCAAATTGCCAACCATTTCGTGAATGTTCTCTGGAATTACTTCTTCAAAAAACTCTCGTAATCTTTTGGCTGTTGTTGGAGACTTCCCATTGGTCGAAATGGCTATTTTCACGTCTCCTTTGGTTACAATTCCACCCAAATAATAATCGCATAAATCGGGTGTATCGGCAATATTGCAAAGGAGATATCTTTTTCGGGATAAATCATACACGCGTTTGTTTACTTTCAAATCATCAGTACAGGCAATAACCATGTTGCGTTTCTTGAGCATTTTTTTCTTGAACTTCGCTTGGGTCAATTTTACCGAAGGATGTTTTTCGACTAATACTTCCAATTCGGGCAAGAACTTTGGCGCCACTACCTCAACATTGGCGTTGGGACTGGATTTCAATAGGAACGACAACTTTTCTAAGCCTACATTTCCACCACCTACAATAAGTACATTGAGGTTGTGTAGTTTTAAAAAAATGGGATATAATTCGTTTCTTTCCATATTCAAAGATACCGTTTTGTTGGGAATTCAATTAAATTGCTTCCTATTATTACAATCAAACAATTATGCGTTGGCTAAATCGTTGGTTCTATAGGCTTCTATTTTTCCAAAGAAAGTGATTGCATCTTGAATGTATTTTTGTGCAAACGCTTCAGATGGTTCATTTACTCTAATTTGATACACCAAATCTTTGAAAGCTGCATCCAACTCTATTTTTTTGCTTTCGATAAAAACGGTATCAAACAAATCGATAATTCCAGCGTGATGATTTGTTTTTTGGTTTTCGGCCAATAATAAAGCTTTGGCTCCATTTACAAAACCTGCATAGGCTAGATAAATAGCATCCGCCCATTTTTTATCTTCAAAAGCTTCTTGGGCAAACGTTAATTTGTCTTTGGCTTCAAAAATCAATGTCGCCACTAAATCAATTACAACACCAGCACATTCTCCTACTCCAACTGCTTTTACGTAGTTATCGGCATTTCCCCAATCTACGAAATCAGCTTCGGTCAAGTTGGTTACATCGGCTAATGGCTTCAAGAATTCATAGAAATATTTCTCTCCTTTGGCATCGTAATAATTCAAGAAAGATAATCCGTTACCATTGGCATCAAAATCATTTAAGATATAACGCAAAGCATCCGGTCCTCTACGGCTTGGAATTTTGATTACTTTGTCTGAAAAACGACCTTCGCCATTTCCTAAATTTCCTCCACCCAATAACACTTGAAGTGCTGGAGCAACCAATTTTCCTGCATTAATTGACATTCCTTGAAAGCCAATTTCGGCCATATTGTGTTGTCCACAAGCATTCATACAACCACTAATTTTAATCGTAATTTCCTGATTGTTGCTGTATTGTAGGTATTCTGTTTTTAACACTCTTTCTAATTCATCTGCAATACCAGTACTACTTGCGATACCTAAATTACACGTATCTGTACCCGGACAAGCTGTGATATCTCCGATAGTATCATATCCTAAAGCAACAAAATCCAATTTGGCTAATTCTTGGTAAAAGAACGCTAGATTTTCTTCTTTAATATTACGCAAAACGATGTTTTGTCTTAATGAAA
Source organism: Flavobacterium sp. (assembly GCA_043772515.1). Taxonomy (GTDB): domain Bacteria; phylum Bacteroidota; class Bacteroidia; order Flavobacteriales; family Flavobacteriaceae; genus Flavobacterium. Next base: position 4,665 of record JAYVGE010000339.1, read on the forward strand.
AACGCAATTCATTAGCACCATAATTTTTGATTAAATCGGCTAATAATCTTGCTTTGTCTGTATAAAAATCTCCTAAAAGTACTTTAATACCAATAGCAACATATCCTGCTTGTTTTTGTGGAATCACATTCGATTTCTTCCAAGCTGTAAAAGCTGCAACATCATCAATTGTTACTGATGGTACTACTAATAAAGGCTCTGTAATTGGACCTTCAAAAGCGGTAGTGTCGATTTCTACCGTTTGGTAAGACAAGGCTTTTTTCTCTTCCTCAACCAATCTCAAAAACTCGTCTCTACCCAAATCTTTGATTAGGAATTTCATACGTGCTTTCAAACGTTTGGCTCTTTCGCCATAACGGTCAAAGATTCTTAAAACTCCTTCGGTTGTTGGGATAATTTGGTTTACCGGAACAAATTCTGACAATAATTCAGCATGACTCGGTTGGGAACCTAATCCTCCACCAAGCATTATTTTAAAACCTCTCTCGCCATTTACCACTTTTGGAATAAATCCTAAATCGTGCAAATAACTCAACGCTGTATCTTTATCCGAAGAAGAAAATGACATTTTGAATTTACGTCCCATTTCCTGACACACTGGGTTTCTCAAGAAAAATTGAAACAAGGCGTGTGCATAAGGCGATACATCAAAAGGCTCGTCTACATCTACACCTGCTAATTCGCTTCCTGTAATATTACGTACTGTGTTTCCGCAAGCTTCTCTCAAAGTGATATCGTCTTTGGCTAATTCTGACCAAAGTTCAGGCGTTCTATCTAAACTCACATAGTGAATTTGAATATCCTGACGGGTTGTGATGTGCAAACGTCCTGTAGAATATTTATCAGATACGTCGGTAATTCTTTTCAATTGCTCACTAGTCACTTTTCCGTAAGGCAATTTAATACGAATCATTTGCACGCCTTCCTGACGCTGACCGTACACACCTCTTGCTAAACGAAGACTACGAAAACGTTCATCATCGATTTTTCCATCACGGAATAAAGCAATTTTTCTTTCTAAATCGATAATCTCCTTTTGGACAATCGGGTCTTCTATTTCGGTTCTAAAACTTTGCATAATAATTTTATTTTATTCAGAAAAAACAATTTAAAGCTACTTATAAAAACCTCACCCCAACCCTCTCCAAAGGAGAGGGAGTCGAAACTGAAAAATTATTAACCTGTCTTTTCTATTATCTATCCGTCTATTATCTATTTTCTCTTTATTTTATAAATCCAACTCCTGCGGTTGTATTTGTTGCAGCATCAATTAAAATGAAAGCTCCGTTGGATTTATTATCGTTGTACGCATCAAAATAAATGGCTTTACTCAATTTGATGGTTACTTCTCCAATTTCATTAATAGCTAATTGAGTCGCTGGAGTTGTCCCAGAATAATCGGTTGCGATTACGTTTTTTACACTGTCAATTTTGGCCAAAACTCTATTACTGTTGTGTTGTACAAAATATTTTGCGCCTGCCACCAATTTTTTACTATCCATCCAACAAATCGTAGAGGTAATGTCTTTCTCGATTCTAGGAAGTTCGTTCGATTTTACAATCATATCTCCTCTAGTTACATTGATGTCATTTTCTAATTCGATAGTAATCGAAGAACCAACGCTCGCCTCCTCAAATTGCTTATCGAAAAAGTGAATGTTTGTCACTTTTGATTCTGTCAAAGAAGGAAGAACCGTTACAGCATCTCCAACCTTGATGTTGTTCCCGTATAATTTTCCAGCATATCCTCTAAAATCGTGATATTCTTCTGTTTTTGGACGAATTACTGTCTGAACAGGGAAACGAGCTTGTCCATTATCGTAAATATCTTTTGGTTCTAAAGCTTCTAAATGTTGGAGGATAGTTTGTCCTGTGTACCAAGGCATTTTTCCTAATGTTTCAACCACATTGTCTCCTGTCAAAGCACTTAGCGGAATGTAACTTACGTTTTGTTCCTTGTAAGCGCTTTTTGCATTTAATGCCTGAAAATCGGCTTTGATTTTGTTGTATACTTCTTCCGAATAATCTACCAAATCCATTTTGTTTACCGCAACAATCACATCTTTTACTCTCAATAAATTATTGATAAAAAAGTGACGGTACGTTTGCTCAATCACTCCTTTACGGGCATCGATTAAAATGATAGATACTTGTGAAGTCGAAGCTCCTGTAACCATGTTACGCGTATATTCTACGTGACCCGGAGTATCGGCAATGATGTAACTTTTTTTTGCAGTCGAAAAATAAATATGTGCTACATCTATCGTGATTCCTTGTTCTCTCTCGGCAACCAAACCATCAGTAGCCAAAGAAAAATCTAGGTAATCGTATCCTTTTTGCTTGCTGCTTTTTTCTATTGCTTCTAATTTATCCGTAGTTAATGATTGTGTATCGTATAATAATCTTCCGATTAATGTACTTTTTCCGTCATCTACACTTCCTGCTGTTGCTATTTTTAAAACTTCCATTCTTTTTATTTTAGTTGATGGCTGTTAGTTGATGGTTGTTGGAGTTATACTTCTCCATTTAGTTCATCATCTAACAACAAATAATTATTAGATTTAGTTGTTGAATTTTAAAGATGGTAATTGACGATATCTAAACTATCAACCAAAAACCATCAACCATCAACTACTAAAAGTATCCTTGCTGTTTTCTTTTCTCCATCGC
>JAYVGE010000340.1:0-3005 GCA_043772515.1 Flavobacterium sp.
CCAATCGTGCAATAGGAACTTCTACTTCTTTTCCAGCAGTCATAATCAAATCGGCAAACTCATCAACTACCAATACTATGTAAGGTAAAAAACGATGCCCATTTTCTGGATTCAATTTTCTAGCCTTAAATTTATCATTGTATTCTTTGATGTTACGCACCATCGCATCTTTTAGTAAGGAGTAGCGATTGTCCATTTCTACACAAAGGGAATTCAAGGTATTGACTACTTTGGCGTTATCGGTAAGAATGGCATCCTCGTCATCGGGTAATTTTGCCAAGTAGTGTCTTTCAATTTTATTAAAGAGTGTTAACTCTACTTTTTTAGGATCGACCAAAACAAATTTAATTTCGGCAGGATGTTTTTTGTATAACAAAGAAGTCAAAACAGCATTTAAACCAACCGATTTTCCTTGACCTGTAGCTCCTGCCATCAGTAAATGGGGCATTTTTGCTAAGTCGACCACAAAAGTTTCATTCGAAATGGTTTTTCCCAAGGCAATCGGTAATTCCATTTCGGCTTCTTGAAATTTGGCAGAGCCAATAACACTCTTCATAGAAACCATCGTTGGGTTCTTATTCGGAACCTCTATACCGATAGTTCCCTTGCCTGGTATCGGTGCAATGATGCGAATTCCCAATGCCGAAAGAGATAAAGCAATATCATCTTCAAGACTTTTAATTTTCGAGATACGAATTCCTGCTTCAGGAACAATTTCGTATAATGTAACCGAAGGACCAACAGTGGCTTTTATCTGAGCAATCTCAATTTTGTAATTGCGAAGTGTAGCGACAATTTTATTTTTATTTTCTTCTAATTCCGCTTGGTTAATGGTAATTCCGCCCGTAGAATATTCCTTCAACAAATCGATTGTAGGATATTTATAATTGGATAAGTCTAAGGTTGGGTCGAATAATCCAAAATCGGAAACAAGGCGAGAAGCCAAATTATCCTCGATAATATCTTCTTCTATAGCTTTTTCTATGACAAAAGCTTCTTCAGCTACAGGGATAATTTCATTTTTAGTTGGCATTAGTTCGACTGCCAATGGTTTTAGAGAAGGATTTAAACTAATTTCAGATGCGTTATTAATCGTTGGTTTCAATGCCTCTTTATTAATTTCGAATTGAGATCCTTTTGGTTTTGGCTGTATTTGCTCTAATTCGTCGTCTTCTACAACAGCAAATTCTTCTAAATTATAGCCGCTAGAGCCTTTGTTTAGGTTGTTAAAATTTATATCGGCCTTGATTTCTTTTTTTGTATTTTCAAAAAAGGACTGAATTTTTTCGGGGGAGATTTTAAGCTTAAAGATTAGATAGATGATAATTCCAAAAATAAGAACCAATAAAGTACCTGTTTTTCCAATATAATCTTGCAAAAACAGATTCAATTCATACCCAACAGTTCCTCCTAATTCGGGCAATGAAGTAGCAAAAAAACCAAATATTACAGAAAGTATTATAACTACGAATAAATCCCAAAACCAAATATTTTTTAATTTTTTTAAAGAAATATCAAGAACAAGGTAAATCCCACTCAACAATAACAAACGAACAAATATAAAAGAAGCGAGTCCGAAACCTTTGAATACAAAGAAATCGGCCAAAAAAGCACCGAATTTTCCTAACCAGTTTTCAACAGTTTCTGCTCTATTAGCCAGTTCCTTAACTGCACTTTGATCCTCCTGCCCATATAGGTAAAAGGATATAAAAGAAAGTAGCAATGCAATAGCAAACAACACCAACAAACTTCCTAAAAGGATTTTTTGCTGTTTTGTTATTTGACCTATTTTATTACCATCTGTTTTGAAACCCGTTTTCTTGTCTGAAACGGCTGTTTTTGTAATTTTTGCCATTCTTGAAATGAATAGTGCCTAAATAAATTTAGGCACATATATAATTAAACCGATTATTATTGATGTTATACCAGCAAAAAAAACGGCGCCAGCTGCAATGTCTTTTATAAAACCAATTCTTTCATGGTAATTGGGATGTATAAAATCGGCTATTTTTTCGACAGCAGTATTCAAGCCTTCAATACTCATAATCAAACCGATTGCCATAGTTTGAAAAAGCCATTCGGTGGTTGTGATTTTAAAATAAAAACCAGCCATAGTCATCAGAATGCCTATCGAAAACTGAACCATCACACTATGTTCGGTCGTAATTAATTTTATAGCACCATTAAAAGCATAGGTAACACTTTTAAGTCTGCCCGTAAAGAAGGTATTGTCTTTTTGAAATTCCATAGAGTTATAGTGCAGCTAGTGCGGCTTCGTAATTAGGTTCGTCTGCAATTTCTCCAACTTGTTCGGTATGCGTAATGATTCCGTTTTCATCCACAACTATAATTGCTCTTGAATGCAATCCTGCAAGAGGACCATCTACAATTTCTAAACCATTTGCTTTTCCAAAATCACCTGATTGAAAATCAGATAAATTTACTACATTCTCAAGTCCTTCTGCACCGCAAAAACGTTTTTGAGCAAACGGTAAATCTCTTGAAATACACAATACGGTGGTATTTGCTAAAGTGCTAGCCGTTTCGTTAAATTTTCTAACAGAAGCTGCGCAAGTTCCTGTGTCAATACTTGGAAAAATGTTTAAAACTAATTTCTTACCTGCAAAACTGCTTACTGTAGCTACAGAAAGATCATTCTGTACTAGTTTAAAATCGGCTAATTGTGCACCAATTTTTGGTAATTCTCCTGAAGTATGTATCGGATTTCCTCCTAATGTAATTGAAGCCATGATGTTTGTTTTTTATGAGGTTCAAAAGTAAGGATTAATATTTGAATCTAAAAGAATTTGTTGTGGGTTATCGGTTATCTGTTTTCTGTTATGGTTCTTTGCGAGAAACGAAGCAATCTCTTTTTGTATATCTAGGTTGCTTTTTTTTAGTGGGTTTGCTTCGTCTCAAGCAACGACTATACTAAAGAAAGCGAAAAGTTCTTTTGATATAAAATGGTTTTGTTTTTCTGCGAGAGGGATAGAAGCCAGCTACCT
>JAYVGE010000341.1:0-2997 GCA_043772515.1 Flavobacterium sp.
TCCGCCTTCTTCATAACCTACATAACCTGGAGGCGCTCCATAAAGCAATGCCGCCGAATGTTCTTCTTTGAACTCGGACATATCAAAACGAATAATGGCACTTTCATCTTGAAAAAGAAATTCTGCTAGACTCTTTGCTAACTCCGTTTTTCCGGTTCCAGTTGGTCCTAAAAAAAAGAAGGATGCAATAGGCTGCCCTGCTTTGCTCAATCCTGATCGAGATTCTAAAATAGATCCCGCAACGGTAGCGATACAATGGTCTTGTCCGATGACTCTTTTACTTAAAACTTCTTCAATGTTATTGAGCTTTTGTTTTTCTTCTTCTTTCAACTTTCCTACAGGAATTCCGGTTTTTTGAGCAATAATAAGTGATAAATCAAAAGCTTCGATATGCACTCTTTTATCCAAAGCCCTCTCTTCTAGCGTCTTAACCAAATTTTCAATATGAGTTAGAATTGCTTCCGCATTCTCAAACGTTTCATTATTATTTTGTTCCTCAACCACCATTAAAAAAGTGGTTTTCTTAGTCAAGTCTGTCAAAAACCAATTGGCTTCTTTTAGTAATTGTACTTGAGACAAATCGTTTTCATTTGTTTTTAATGTTTCTAGTTTATCTAAAATAGATTGTTTTTCTTTTAGAAACGTTTCGCCCGAAGTTTTTAATACGGACATGGTATGATCAATGAGATTAATTGCCGATTCAGGCAGACTTTTTTCTTTTAGATATCTTCTAGACAATCGAATGGATTCTGAAATAGTTTCGTCGTCAATCTGTATTTTATGATGTTCTTGATATGATTTTATAGCTTCCTTTATCATTCTAAAAAGCGTATCATCATCAGATTCTTCGAGCTTCAATACTTCAAACATACCTGCCAAACCTTGCTCTTTCTCAATTCTTTTAGAATACTCATCGATTGTTGAAGTAGCAATAATATTTAATCCTTTGGCTAATTCTCCTTTTAGAACATTTGAAACCCCAGAATCGCCACCATTTTTATCCAACAAGGTATGTATTTCTTCAATAATAAGGATCGATTTTGGAAACTGTCTCAATTCCTGAATGCAATTTCTCAAGCGATCTTCAATTTCTCCCTTGTAGGATGCCCCAGCGATTAAGGATGATAAATCCAATTCAAAAAGCTGTACTTTATTCAGAACATCTGGAACTTGATTTTGAATAACGTTTAGAATAAGATTATCAATTAATGTCGATTTCCCGATGCCTCGGTCTCCAATAATCAGCACATTGGGTTTAGAAAACCGGCAAAGAATTTCTTTCATCGTATTCAATTCCATTTCACGACCAATGGCAATTCTATGTTTTTTCTTTGTTTCTTTATTTTTATGAATGCAATATTTGCTCAAGAACCCTTTTTTTACTTCCTGTTTTGGTGTAATTCCCCCTTGTTGCTCCACAAGCGTTTGGTCTTCCAATAATTCATTCCTAGAAATAGGATACGTTTTCATCTGATCGAAATTAAACCCTACACCTGGCGAACTCAATGCAACGATAATGGCATAAAGACTAATTTCGTCTTCATTAAGCAACTCCCGTACAGACTCGGCTTCCTTAATTACATCATCTATAACATCACTTGGTTCTGCATTAAGAACGTGGTTGGTTTTTGGTTCATCTTCCATCCTAACTTCTGCCCATTCGTCTAGATAATACACATCTTTCCCCATAGATTCGAGCTGTTTTAAAAGCGATAAATCTCTATTGAGAATCGCTTTCAACAAATGAGCCGCCGAATAATATTTGTTAGAATTGTTTTTTGCAATTTTTTTTGCAATTTCAAATGCACTGATTAACTCATTGCTAAATACGTTTTTTTCTTCTTCCATTTTTAGTTTCTAATCTTTATATTTTTAACATATCGTTTTTACAATATTACCTACAAATGGTTGTAAGTTACTACACTTTCTCTTATATAAAAAGTTTTTTAAAAAAATACTGAAATGAGCATCAAATGCTACATATTGGCTATATAAATTTTACATTTTATTTATTTTAAATCGATCATCAAGCTCTTTTTTTACATATTTATTTAACCATAAATAAATAATAAGACATATTAAAATTGGTTTAATTGATTGTTTAAAAACAAATAAATCAGCCCTTTAATCATCTCATTCAAACTCAGCTCCTCCACTTACCCCATCATCAGGTTTTTGATAAAAAGCATAAATTTTTGCTTTCTCAAAATCTTGCTTCATTACAAGAGGGATTATTATTTTATCTCCTTCTAATTTGTTGAGTGATGCAACACCTGTTATAATTTCCTTTTTATTATCTTTCAGTTTTATTGCCCATTTTAATAATGCAACTTCGGCAACTGTTGGCTTTCTGGTAGGAGTGGCTTTAAAAATATAGGAAGTTCCCAATACAATTTTTTTAACCAAAGTACCCTTACCATCAAAAGGACCTTCAACCTTGGTTATACGAATATCGGTTGGAGTTTTTCTATCCTTATATTTATCATAATTTTCTCCTTTTTCGCCATTTTGAACAAGTTTCTTAGCAGATTGTGTAAAAACATGAGCACCATCGTCTTGTATGCTCCCAGATGCATTATCAAAAAAATTATTGGCTATTATAGTTACTTTTCCCATAATCTATGCGTTCAATGGTTTTTCTCCCGAAAGATTTTCTACCTTCCCTTTACTATTCTGGATGTGATCGCCCATAGAAATCGCTTCGATTTTTCCAGATGCATTTCGCAATATATCCTTTGCATCTGTCGAATAGTTATCACTTGCAATTTTAGTAATGTTTTTTACCATAAGCCATTTGGTTTATATTAATACCCGCAGAATCTATCATATTCATACCTGCACTAGAGGCTATGTTTTCTCCCGCATTTATGGTTACATTTTTCCCAGCCGTGATACTTACATTCTCCCCCGCATTCACAGTAAAATTCTTTGGTGCATTCACACTTATATTCCCCTTCCCATCCAAAAGCCAAGTATTCCCGCTTGGGTCTTCTATAA
>JAYVGE010000342.1:0-2996 GCA_043772515.1 Flavobacterium sp.
CTATTGCTGGAGCATTTTTTAACTCACCATAATCTAAAAATACGCGTCTTAAATTTGCCTCGTCATATTCATTGACAACACGATACGCATTTAGATCGTTTTTTTGACTCATTCGCATATCTAACTCAGCATCGAAACGAGTCGAAAAACCCCGTTCTGCAACATCAAATTGATGCGAAGAAACACCCAAATCGGCCAATATTCCGTCTACCGATTTTATACCATAAAAACGCAAAAACCTTTTTATAAAACGAAAATTCTCATTGATAAGCGTAAATCTTTCATCTGGCAAAATATTTGCCAAAGCATCTTCGTCTTGATCGAAAGCAAACAATTTGCCATTTGGACCTAACCTACTTAAAATTTCTTTTGAATGCCCGCCACCACCAAAGGTAACATCTACATAAACGCCATCTGGCTTAATATTTAAGCCATCTACAGTTGCGTGAAGCAAAACCGGATTATGATATTCCATTGTCGTCGTCATTTAAATTTCCCATTACTTCCTCTGCCAAATCTGCAAAATCAATATCCTCTCCGTCTATTGATTTTTCGTACAGCTCTTTATCCCAAATTTCAACAATATTCACTGCCGATGAAAAAACGACATCTTTGGCAATCGAGGCAAAACCAACCAAATCTTTAGGAACCAATAAGCGTCCTAAAGCATCAATCTCTACCACTTTTACACCTGCTGTAAAACGACGAATAAAATCATTATTCTTCTTTACAAATCGATTGAGCTTATTAATTTTTTGCATCATCAAATCCCATTCTTCCATAGGATACAATTCTAAACAAGGTTGAAAAACAGAGCGCTTCAAAACAAATCCGTTTTGAAGAGATGAAGCCAATTGCTTTTTTAAGGGAGCAGGTAACAAAACCCTCCCTTTAGCATCGACTTTGCACTCATATGTTCCTACTATTGTGTTCAAGAAAAAGGTATTAAATGATATAGAGCAAAAATATAAAAAATATTACCACTATTTACCACTATATACCACTTTGTTGATAAGTTTACCCACTTTCAATAAAAAAGCCTTAAAACAAGGACAATCAGAGCGTTAGCTTACTTTTATTTTATTTGTAGGAATGTTTCCACGTTAGAAAAAAAGAGAGTCATAATTCAAAATAACATAAAAAAACAAGCTCTTATTTTTCTTGTCAAAAAAAAATAAACAATCAAAAAAAGTCCTTTTTAACAGATAAAAAAACAAAAACGATTAAAGTAGGACTGCCTGCAAAACGTTAAAATTTTATTTGTTTTCCAACAGATTTTAAGAAAAGACTAGGACTTTTACATCGATTTCAAAAATCCCCACAAAGTAATCCGTGCAAATTTGCAAAATCTGCGTCGGACTTTATTCAATAGTAACTCCTGCGTTTGTCCTGAAATAATCACGACAAAAATTCATTTTAATTTATTAAATCCTATATTTGTGAAAATTGAAAATTCGCATCCCTAAAAAATGGAAAAGTACTACAAAAAAGAAGGAAAATATAGTTATTATGAAGCTGGAGAAGGAACCCCAATAGTTATTCTTCACGGATTAATGGGAGGTTTAAGTAATTTTGATGGGGTTGCCAATTATTTTTCTAATAAAGGATATAAAATAATCATCCCCGACTTACCAATATACACGCAAAACATTTTAAAAACGAATGTAAAAAGCTTTGCCATTTACGTCAAAAACTTTATCACCTTCAAAGGATTAGATAGAGTAATTCTACTAGGAAATTCATTAGGTGGTCATATTGCACTATACCACACCAAGATGTACCCCGAGAAAGTCGCAGGACTTATAATAACTGGCAGTTCAGGACTTTACGAAAGTGCCATGGGAGGAAGTTACCCAAAAAGAGGAGATTACGAGTACATAAAGAAAAAAGCAGAAGATGTTTTTTACGACCCAAAAATAGCGACCAAAGAACTTATCGACGAAGTGTACGACTCGATAAATGATAGAATTAAATTAATAAAAACATTAACAATTGCCAAAAGTGCCATTCGTCACAATATGGCAAAAGACCTACCCAAAATGCATGTGCAAACCTGTATAATTTGGGGAAAAAACGATCAGGTAACCCCCCCAGAAGTAGCAGAGGAGTTTCATACTTTACTCCCCAATTCTACCTTATATTGGATTGACAAATGTGGGCACGCAGCCATGATGGAACATCCTGACGAATTTAACCGTTTACTAGAAGAATGGTTAACAAAAACTAATCTATAAGCACCAGCTCAAAAGCAACTGCTATACAATATATACGATATGAAAATCAATACTGCCGAATTCGTAATTAGTAACTCTGACGTAAACAAATGTCCGAAAGATTTTTTGCCAGAATACGCATTTATAGGTCGATCAAACGTTGGTAAATCTTCTTTAATCAACATGCTGACCAATCATAAAAAATTAGCTAAGACATCGGGAAGACCCGGTAAAACACAACTTATAAATCACTTTTTAATAAACAGCAATTGGTTTCTTGTCGATTTACCAGGATATGGTTATGCCAAGGTTTCGAAGAAAACCAAATCGGTTTTTCAGGAATTTATTACCGATTATTTCGAGACGAGAGAACAATTGGTTTGCGCCTTTGTATTGATTGATATTCGCCACGAAGCCCAAACGATAGACATTGAATTTATGTCGTATATGGGGGAAAGCGAAATTCCTTTTTGCATTATTTTTACCAAAGCAGACAAAATTAGCAAGGTAAAAATTGATTCGCACGTTGCAGCCTACAAAAAGAAAATGTTTGCCAACAATTGGGCAGAGATGCCACATTATTTTGTAACATCGGCAACAGAATTTACCGGAAAAGAAGAGGTTCTGAGTTATATAGACGAAGTAAATCAGGAAGTTTTTAAGAATCAGAATTCTGGATTTTAATAAAAAACAATTCACAAAAAAAACCATAACTAAATTAATAGTTATGGTTTTTTTTAGGATAAATAGAGTTTATACACACTAAGAGACTACTACTTCGAA
>JAYVGE010000343.1:0-2989 GCA_043772515.1 Flavobacterium sp.
AACAAATCACCACTACTATTGCTGCTGTATCTACCTACATAGAAGCTTCAAAAATAATGACCAAGAATTTTGTGGGACAAGAATTTGGTTCTGGAGACAAAAAAGTAAAGGTGCAGCATGTCGAAATTTGGCATAAAAACGGCAAAATGGTTATTGCTCTCGAACTATTAGGAACCGTAAACGGAACCATTTATTTGGCTGGCATACCGCAATATAACGAAAAAACCAAAGAAATTTTCTTTGACAAACTCGATTACGCATTAGACACAAAAGACCGACTGATACGAACTGCCAACTGGCTTGCGCAAGGATTGGTCTTGCGAAAAATAGAACAAAGTTGTCGCTATTCTATTCAACCTAATTTGGACCAAGGCAAAAAAAGCATGGCAGCTTACTTAAACAATTACTCGCCCATGCCTGGCGTTTTCGTAAACGGAAAAATGGAAGAAATACAGTTCGATAAAATACAGTTGACCAATCAAGCCATCATTGCATTTGTAAAAATAAATGGTTCTGTAAAAGTGGCTATTGATGGATTGAAATAGCCTACAAATTGCAATTAGAAAATAGAAGACGGAAATATGAAATTGAAATTTATTTTTGAAATAAATTTTACGTCTTCTTCTTTTTCATTCTATAAATAGCGTAGCCGATACCTCCAACTAGAATATAAGGAATAATCATTAAGTAAACGATTCCGTCATTGACGGCTTCTGCTTTGGCTTTGTTTCCTTCGCTTGTCAACGCAGCTCGGCACATGGCACATTGAGCTGACGAAAATATAGTAAAAAACAAAGAAGCAAGGAGAAAAAATACAGGCACCCATACTTTCGCCTTTCGACTCTTGATTCTTATCTCTTGATTATTAACTCTTGACACTTGGCTAAACATAATAGGGAGAGATCATTAGATAAACAACAACACCTGTAACCGCAACGTACAACCAAATAGGAAAAGTAATTTTGGCTATTTTTTTGTGCTTATCAAATTTGCTCGAAAGCGCGCGTACATAAGTTACCAAAACCAACGGAATAACCGCTATCGACAAAAGAATATGTGATAAAAGAATAAAGAAATAGAGGTATTTAATCACTCCTTCTCCACCAAACTTGGTCGACTCCGAAGTCATGTGATAAGCGACGTACATCACCAAAAAAGCGATCGAACAGCCAATGGCACTTTTCATTAGTAGCTCATGTCGTTTTCTATTGCCGTTTTTTATTGCCAGAACTGCAGTGATCAGTAAAACTGCAGTGACACCATTAATGGCAGCATATATTGGAGGTAAAAAAGTTAAAGGTGTAACATCGAAACCCAAATCTTTTAATTTCACTTTAAAAAGCACCGCTACCACAACGGGAATTACGATGGATAAAACTACAATCCACTTATTATATTTTTGTTCTACTGACTGCTCTTTCATTTTTTTATGATTCTGTTTTTAATACGTTTTCGATTTTTTTGTGTTTTTTAGCTTTTGCCTATCTCCTATTGCTTTTATTCTTCTAACAATACACTAATATCCTGTTGAATGTCTTTTACTCCTTTTTTATCTAAACCGTCATAATACAGAATTGGATTTCCAAAATCATCTTTTCGGCAACGAATATTTCCGTTTTTATCGACCAATGCAAAAAGCCCTGAATGCTCAAAACCACCGCTTACTTTTTTATTTTCGGCCGCATATAGATTAAACCCTTTGTTGGCGAGATCCATAATAGTTGCTTTGTCTCCTGTTAGAAAATTCCAATTGGCAGACGTAACACCTAATATTTTAGAATGTTCCTTCAAAACTTGCGGCGTATCTTGCGCTGGATCGATAGTTATAGAAACAATACCAAAACTAGGGTTGCCAAAGAATTTCTTCTCGATTAGCAACATACTTTGATTCATTTTTGGACAAATAGAAGGGCAAGTTGTAAAGAAAAACTCCAGAACATAGACTTTATTCTTGTAGGTATCATTCGTAACTATTTTGTTTTCCTGATTTAATAATTCGAACTGGGGAGCTGGACCAATTTTAACAAGTTTATCATCTTCTTTTTTGGAGCCACTTACATTGTCTAATCGTCCTGCTTTTACAATACTATTATTTTGTACTCTATCTATGATTTTGGGAATAGCATAAATCCCAAAAACGAGGATAATGAATGATATTCCGATATAGGATTTATTTTTAAACATAATTTTAAAAAATTAAAGTTGTTTGGAGGCATTGTGATTTTTTTTGAGTGCTGCACGGTATTCGTACAAAATGATTTTAAAATCATCTAACATTTCATTGCTAAGATCAGCGGGATGAAACGTATCATACCCTTCTTTGTAGCCTTTCTTATCTTTTCTACCTCTTAGATTTCGTTCTTTATCGACGATATAAACATTTGATGTTCCTAGATACTGGTCTAGTTTTCCTATCAAATGCAATTGATTGTAATACGCTGTAATTTGTTCTGGAGAAGCAAATACAAAATGCCACTGGGATACATCGGTAAAAACAGCTAAAGAAGCTATTATTTTATTTACATCTCCTTCGGTGCCTATAGGACACAGCATTACAAATTGCAAATCCTTGAAGTCATGATATCGTTGATAGACTTTCTCATTCAAATTAAAAAGATTACCTCTGTTTTTTAAGATCTCTGTTCCCGAAAAGCCGAGAATAGTAATTTTTTCATTCAAACTTACCTTTTTACCATCCAAAGATTTCCAATCTCCAAAATCGGCTGTTTTTGGGGTTATAATAGGCAATTTGGTAAAGCTATTGACTCCCGAAGCAAAAAAGATGCCTCTCCTTCCAGTATCAGCGCCCGTTGGCCGTCCCAGCGACCAGGCCGGTAAGAGATTTTGCTGTCGGCATTTAAGTGGACGCGTGATCCGTCGGGCAGTTGCAACTCCCGCTTTTCGGCGATTCTGGTGTGGATAACAGTTTCCTTACCGATGGGAAAAAACAAAACAACAGCGATTACCAAGGCTGCGGCCGCGGCGGCGG
>JAYVGE010000344.1:0-2982 GCA_043772515.1 Flavobacterium sp.
GGTGTTATCTACAAAGAAGAAAATGTATATGGAGATAGAGCGATTGCAGATTATATGAAAGACAACGCTCAGAACCAATTGTTGGAATCTGAAAGAATCAAAGAAAAGATTCGTAATTTTGAACAAGATATGTGGAATTATTAATTTAGTTTTACTTTAATATTAAAAAACTCTTACTTTAAATAGTAAGAGTTTTTTTGTTTTCAGAGAATGTTCTCTACTTTTTCTTTTCTTTGTGTATGTTTTAATTTATTTTTATAATGATTGATTATTTGATAATTGGTTCGGGTTTAGCAGGGATTTCATTTTCTGAAATAGCTTTGAAAAACAATAAATCTATTTTGGTTTTTGATAATTGTTCGCAGAATTCTTCAAAAATAGCGGGTGGCTTATACAACCCTGTTATTTTAAAACGGTTTAGCGAAGTTTGGCAAGCACAAGAACAGCTTGCTTTGATGGAAAATTTCTATACTGATTTGGAAGAAAAATTAAAATGTAAAGTCGATTTTAAGAAACCAATTCTTAGAAAATTCTTCTCAATTGAAGAACAGAATAACTGGTTTTTGGCTTCAGATAAAGTTAATTTAGCTCCTTTTTTGTCGACAAAATTAATAGCCAAAAAATACTCAGGTATTGATTCTCCTTTTGGTTACGGAGAAGTTTTGCATACGGGTTATGTCGATACTGCTTTGTTATTCGATAAATACAAAGAATATCTTGTTATGAATAATCTTTTTAGAGAAGAAGCATTCGATTATTCTTTTTTACAATTTGAATCCGATTGTGTTGTTTACAAAAGTATAAAAGCAAAACACCTTGTTTTTGCCGAAGGTTTTGGTTTGCATGCCAATCCTTATTTTAATCATTTGCCGCTAGATGGTACCAAAGGCGAATTGTTTATCATAAAAGCGCCTGATTTGGTTTTGGATGTAATTGTCACCACCAGTGTGATTATTTTACCATTAGGAAATGATTTGTTCAAAGTGGGAGCTACTTACAACTGGAAAGACAAAAGCGATTTGCCGACAGAAGAAGGGAAAACAGAGTTATTGGAAAGAATGAATGAAATAATTACCTGCGATTTCGAAATTATAGAGCATTTTGCAGGAGTACGCCCCACAGTAAAAGACAGAAGACCTCTAGTAGGTACGCATGCTAGTAATGATCGAATACATATTCTTAATGGGTTAGGTACACGCGGTGTGATGCTTGGGCCAGCAATGGCAAAGGCTTTGTATGAATATATTGAATCTGGAATTGCGTTAGACCTTGTAATAGATATAAAACGGTTTTTGCCTAGAGATAAACGATAATTATGCGGTTTTATTCGTTTCTGGATCATACGAAACAAACATATTGATGTAAATGTTTCGAGATCCCCTCATAACTATTGGGAAAGAAACAATAATCGATAGGATAATTGCGATAAAGGCAGTTTTTATACTCGAATCGAAAATCAGCTAAGAAATAATAAAGGTAGCAATTCCTACAGCAACATTCAGTCCGTAACTTACGTACATGGCGCCATAAAAGAAGGAAGGTTCAATTTGATATTTTAAACCGCAATGGCTACAGTTTTCATTCATTTTTAATATTTTGCCAAGGTGTAACAGGTTTTTATCCAAATACATGCTTTCATTCTGACATTTAGGACAAGTTCCTGTTAAAATACTATATAATTTGAATCCTTTTTTTAACATTTGCAAAAAATTTAATTTTTCCTATTTTGAAGTTACAAAAATACGCTTTCAGAAAGGAATAAAATAACAATACATGCTTAATATACACAATTTATCGGTTTCGTTTGGTGGGTCTTATTTGTTTGAAGAAGTTACCTTTCGATTGGGAGCTGGAGACCGTGTGGGTCTTGTAGGAAAGAATGGTGCAGGAAAATCGACGATGCTAAAAATATTGGCCAAAGATTTTGCTCCTGATTCTGGAAGTATTGCACAAGAAAAAGACGTTCGGATGGGTTTTTTGCGTCAAGATATTGATTTTGAGCAAGGAAGAACGGTTCTTGAGGAGGCTTATGAAGCTTTTACAGACATTAAAATTGTAGAAAAAAAATTAGCCGAAATAAACCATTTGTTGGTTACCCGAACCGATTACGAAAGCGAAGAATACAGCCAGATAATCGAAGATTTATCTGATTATACACATCGTTTCGAATTGTTGGGAGGATATAATTATGTTGGAGATACCGAGAAAATTCTTCTTGGATTGGGTTTTAAAAGGGACGTTTTTGACAATCAAACCGAAACTTTTTCGGGAGGATGGAGAATGCGTATCGAGTTGGCTAAGCTCTTGTTACAGGCTAATGATGTTTTGTTGCTCGATGAGCCTACGAATCACTTGGATATTGAAAGTATCATTTGGTTAGAAAGTTTTTTGCGCAATTACCCAGGAGTTGTGGTGATTGTTTCTCACGATAAGATGTTTTTGGATAATGTGACCAATAGAACTATCGAAATTTCTCTTGGTAAAGCGTACGATTTTAACAAGCCCTATTCGCAATATTTGGAATTGCGTCATGAAATTCGCGAAAAGCAATTGGCTACACAAAAAAACCAAACCAAAAAAATCGAAGAAACCGAGAGATTAATAGAGAAATTCCGTGCCAAAGCTTCCAAAGCTTCTATGGCACAGTCGATGATTAAAAAGTTGGATAAAATAGAACGTATCGAAGTTGATGAAGATGATAATTCGGTTATGAATATTACTTTTCCCGTTTCTAAAGAGCCAGGTAGGGTAGTGGTTGAAGCAGAAAATGTAACTAAAAGCTATGGGGATAAGACGATTCTAAAAGATATTAATTTATTGGTAGAGCGCGGAAGCAAAATTGCTTTTGTTGGGCAAAATGGTCAAGGGAAATCTACTTTTATCAAAGCTATTGTTGACGAATTTGAGTATCAAGGGAGTATTAAATTAGGACATAATGTACAATTAGGTTATTTCGCTCAAAATCAGGCCGAGTATTTAGAT
>JAYVGE010000345.1:0-7247 GCA_043772515.1 Flavobacterium sp.
GGAGATTCTGTTCTGGGCGAATGGTGTAATATTGGAGCCGATACCAATACATCTAACTTAAAAAATAATTATGAGGAAGTAAAATTATGGAACTACGAGACCGAAAGTTTTGCTAGAACAGGACTTCAGTTTTGCGGATTGATGATGGGAGACCACAGTAAATGCGGGATAAACACCATGTTCAATACGGGAACAGTAGTAGGTGTAAGTGCTAATATTTTTGGTAGCGGATATCCTCGTAATTTTATTCCGAGTTTTTCTTGGGGAGGTGCTGGCGGTTTTACAACGTATGTTACCAAAAAAGCTTTTGAAACGGCACGCTTGGTTATGAGCCGTAGAAACATAGATTTTGATGAGAAAGAAGTAGCTATTCTCGAACATGTTTTTGAGGAATCAAAAAAATGGAGGAAGGAATAAAAAAGAGGAATGTTTTTTAGACAAAATTGTTCTGAATTATTAAAAAGAACTAAACAGAAATTCGGAAGAATAATTTCTGTTTAGTTCTTTTTAAAGATTGTTTATTTCTAAATAATATCATTTATCAAAAACCACTCACATTCAATCGACCACCTGTAACACATTTTCCACTTAATGAAGCGGTAGGAACGACACTACCTAATATAGCACTTTTTATCTGGCTAGCACTTTGTCCAGCATGGGTTGATGCATATAAAGCACAAGCCCCTGCTACATGTGGTGTTGCCATAGAGGTGCCGCTATAAGAACCATAAGCGTTACCAGCCGCATTGGGCAATGTAGAATAAATACCCGAACCTGAAGCACCAATATCTACTGTAGTTAAACCATATTGTGAAAAACTCGAAAGAGCACCAGTATTAGTGATAGAAGCAACCGCTATGATATTAGAACTTGTATAACCAGAAGGGTAACTGGCAGTAGCGTCGTTATTTGTACCGCTATTTCCCGCAGCTGCAATAAAAAGTATATCCTTTGCACTAGCTCTATCAATAGCATCTTTGAGTCCCTGTGAAAAGCCTCCACCGCCCCAAGAGTTATTAGTAGCAACAATATTAAGATTATGACGGGTTTTCAAATCAGTAAAATAGTCAACCGCCTTGATTGAATTGGCAGTAGTCCCACCTCTTCTTCCCAAAAATTTTGCTGATATGATTTTTACATTCCAATTTACTCCTGCCACTCCTTTTCCATTGCCTCCCACAGCACCAATGGTTCCAGAAACATGGGTACCGTGATCATCCTGTGTGCCATCATATGTTGAATTGTTTCTACCGTCAAAATCCCAACCACGAATATCGTCAACATAACCGTTACCATCATTGTCGGCTCCATCAATTGGATCAAATGGGTTGACCCAGAAATTTGCAGCAAGGTCTTCATGTAAAAATTGGGCGCCTTCATCGATTACACCAACATATACTGTATTTGATCCAATATGACCCGCAGCCCATGCCTCCCCCGCTTGACAACCAAAACCATTGATTGGCGAAGTTGCATCACCATACATCCCCCAAAGCGATCCATTTGTATAATAGAGGTCGTTTGAAGAGGCCGTATGCTGATAAATCCAGTTGGGTTCTGCATATTCAATTTCAGATGAATTTTCAAGTAACGCAATAGCTTCCATTGTACCTAGTTTTGAACTAACCAACAAAAGCTCACCCGATTTTACTCCTTTAGCTGTGTTCATAGTTTTCATGGCATTTGTATTGATAGCCTCAACTACACTACCCTCTATCATTGAGAGAACAGTAGATTTTGCTCGGCCAGTAGATTGATCCCCATCTTTAAATTTGATGAGTATCTCACCAGGCACAAAGCTCTGTTGTTCTGCTGTTTGAACAGATTCTGATTCAAGAGGAATTTCGTTTTCACATGACACAGTGAGAATCATTACCGATAACATTAAAAAATAATTAAGTTTCATAATATAGTCTTATTTAATGGTTAAAAGAAACTCAAATTTACATAATATTTTTTACATAAATTATTCAATACGCTAAAAATCAACAAGTTCTGTTTTTTTTTACAAACAAATGAATTAGGCGTTTTGAAAATTTAACTTCAATTTGTTCAATACTCTATTTAAGCTATCTTTGCACTTTATAAAACTTATAGAAGTTCAACCCTAACTTCTAAAACATAACATCTAATTTCATATAATGATTACAATTAACGATATTTCTGTACAATTTGGTGGAACTACACTTTTTAGCGATGTTTCTTTTGCTATTAATGAAAATGACAAAATAGCCCTAATGGGTAAAAATGGAGCAGGAAAATCGACGCTTCTTAAGATTATTGCAGGTCAAAGTAAACCATCAACAGGAAATATTTCGGCACCAAAAGATGCCGTTGTTGCTTATCTGCCACAACATTTATTGACTACCGATGGCGCAACGGTTATGGAAGAAACATCTAAAGCTTTTGGAGAAATTTTTAGTATGAAAGCAGAAATAGACCAGATCAATGAGCAGTTAACCATTCGTACCGATTATGAAAGTGATGCGTACATGAAACTGATTGAAAGAGTCTCGGACTTAAGCGAAAAATTTTATGCTATTGAAGAAGTGAATTATGAGGCAGAAGTAGAGAAAATTCTAATTGGTTTAGGTTTTGTTCGTGAGGATTTCACTCGTCAAACTTCTGAATTCTCAGGAGGATGGAGAATGCGAATTGAACTAGCCAAAATCCTTTTGCAAAAACCTGATTTAATTTTGCTAGATGAGCCAACCAACCACATGGATATCGAAAGTATTCAATGGCTGGAAGATTTTTTGATTAATTCTGCCAAAGCAGTTGTTGTGATTTCGCATGACAAAGCTTTTGTAGATGCCATTACCAACCGCACCATAGAAGTAACAATGGGGAGAATTTATGATTACAAAGCCAAATACTCTCATTATCTAGAGTTGCGAAAAGACCGCCGCATGCACCAACAAAAAGCATATGATGAACAACAAAGGATGATTGCCGATAATAGAACTTTTATCGACCGTTTCAAAGGGACGTTTTCTAAAACAGATGCCGTTCAGTCCCGAGTTAAGATGTTAGAAAAATTAGTTATTGTACAGGTAGATGAAGTGGATACTTCGGCATTGAAATTAAAATTCCCTGCGGCAGTTCGTTCGGGGCAATATCCCGTAATTGTCAAAGATTTATCCAAAGCTTATGGCGATCATATTGTTTTCAAAGAGGCCAATATCGTTATCGAAAGAGGTCAGAAAGTAGCCTTTGTAGGAAAGAATGGAGAAGGAAAATCGACCATGATTAAAGCCATTATGAAGCAAATTGAAATTGATGGTGGAAGTTTAGAAATAGGACATAATGCGCAAATTGGTTATTTTGCTCAAAATCAAGCTGCTTTGTTAAACGAAAATGCTACTATTTTTGAAACGATCGACGATATTGCTGTTGGAGATGTTCGTACAAAAATCAAGGATATTTTAGGCGCTTTTATGTTTCATGGTGACGATGTGACCAAAAAAGTAAAAGTGCTTTCGGGAGGAGAAAAAACCCGTTTGGCAATGATAAAATTATTGCTAGAACCAGTAAATTTATTAATTCTTGACGAACCTTCGAATCACTTAGATATGAAAACCAAAGACATCATCAAGGAGGCGCTACGCGAATTTGACGGAACGCTTATTTTGGTTTCTCACGATAGAGATTTTCTAGACGGATTGGCAACCAAAGTTTTTGAATTTGGAAACAAACGAGTAGTAGAGCATTTTGAGGATATTACGGGTTTCCTAGCACACAAAAAAATGGATAGCATGAAAGAAATTGATAAATAATTTATTTCTGAATGAAATTTTACTGACTTGGAGTAACTAATTGAATTAAGTTATGGAAGGAGATATGAATCAGTTGAAAATTTCGATGAGGGAACTGCAGAAAGCTGCAGATTTCCTGCCTTATCCGCTTCTTGTTTCTGAAGTGGAAGGAGGACAGTACGTTAATTTTTTTCTAAATAAAAAATTTCTAGATGAAATCGGGTATACTGTTGATGAGATTCCTACAAAAGAATCTTGGTTCGAAAAAGCCTATCCAGACGACGCATACCGTAGCGAAGTAGTAGCAGAATGGAGAAAAAAAGAAATTGAATCCTCTCGGAATGGAGAAGATTTTGTAAGAATGACAGCCCATGTAAATTGTAAGGACAATGTAAAAAGATGGTACGAAATAAAGGCTTCAGCTATTAATAATCTCAACTTTGTTGCTTTTGTCGATTTGGATAAAGAAATTGTATTGCAGGAAGAACTCAAAAGTATTAATAGAAATAATGACCGAATGTTGTCTATTTTAGGACATGATTTACGAAGTCCTGTTGCCAATTTAATTTCAATTTCTTCAATGGTAACGAATCATGATCTCTCTCAGCGAGAATTTGTTACTTTAATTCAAATGATCAATGAGCAATCTCTACAAGTACTTGATTTACTAGATAATACTTTTAATTGGGCAAGATTAAATTTTAATACTATCAAAATAAACAAGACCACGGTTGATTTCGAAAAATTAATAGCTACTACTTTGGGGGTGTATAAATCCTTTTACGAAGGAAAAAATATTTTCATTAGTGTTGATCTAGAAAGTGATCAAAAAATAGAAACAGATTTAGAGATCGTAACTATTATTGTAAGAAATATAATATCTAACGCTATTAAATTTACACCCGAGAACGGACAAATAAGCATCAAATCATACCATAATGAATTAATTGTAAAAGACACAGGTATTGGTATTTCTGAAGCAAGATTAAATGATATTCTCGACAATAATTCGTCGTCTAGAATGGGAACCAATAACGAACAAGGAGCAGGAATTGGGTTGCAATTGGTAATAAGTCTTGCTAGAAAAATAAATTGCAAATTTGCTGTCGAAAGTTTACCTTCTGAAGGAACTACCATTCGGCTAATTTTTGATAGATGATTTTGGCACTACCCCGATTGAGTGGGTTTTGTAATTATTAAAAAAAGGGTAGCTAAGAACTACACTAATTTACACCAAAAAAAGTGTTTTATTTTTTCATCAGTAAATATTTTAAAACAAATCTTAAAATTACTTCGCTATCTGTATATTTTCATAGAAATTCGGCGAACTTCGTTTTTCCTCTTTCTTTTGCCCTTACGAGGAGTTGCGAGGCACGAAGCAAAGCAATATCGTAAAAAAACAGTTCAATAGCACAGTAATCTAAAGCCAACGCTCCTGCTCTCCCATCCTTTCCTCAAAGAATGCCGTTTAAAAAAAAAACAAAATAACTTCGCCAAATTTTGTATCCTTTATTTCAAAACTTTTCCTAAGCACCTAGATTTACCTTCTCTTTTTTGTTGATAAATTAGTTTAACAAAAAATTATGCTATTGAAATGCAACCATTTGTAAATAAAAAGCGTCATTTATAAAAAACTAAACTATGAAAAAAAGATACCTAATTTTGTGCTTGCTCTTTTGTTTTGGCACTTTTGCTCAAGTAAAAGGAATTGTTACCGACACCAAAGGAAACATACTGCCTTTTGTTAATTTATTTGAAGAAAATTCATATAATTCAACCACTTCGAACGAACTAGGAATATTTGAATTGAATATAAAAAACAAAGGTAAACATACCATAATATTTCAATATTTAGGTTTTAAATCACTCAAAAAGGAAATTAACATTGATCATTTTCCTTTCGAATTAACTGTAAAATTAGAAGAGGAAAACTACACTCTAGAGGAAGTGATAATTGATTCTAAAAAAAATCTAGCCAATGCAATTATCAAAAAAGCTATTGATAACAAAAAAGAAAATTCTGAAAAAATGGGCCGCTACCATGCGGATTTTTATTCTAGAGGAATTTTTAAAATAAAAAACCTTCCCAAAAAAATTATGGGAATGAAAGTAGATATAGGCGAAGATATGGCATCCAACCTCGATTCTACTGGTAGTGGTATTCTGTATTTATCGGAAACCGTCTCAAAAATTAGTTTTGAGTTTCAAAAACTGGGTGATGACCATTTTAAAGAGCGCATTATCGCATCTAGAATTAGTGGCAACAACAAAGGGTACAGTTACAATACTGCCAAATCTTCGACTTACGATTTTTATAACAATACGTTAGATTTCGACATACAGATGATTTCTCCAATTGCCAACAATGCCTTTAACTACTATAAATACAAATTAGAAGGTTCCTTTTTTGACGAAAACAACCAGCAAATCAACAAAATAAAAGTAATTCCGAAACGAGACAAAGAACCTGTTTTTGAGGGATACATTTATATTGTCGACAACAGTTGGTCAATTTACGCCATCGATTTAGGCATTAAAGGATATCGAATGAAAAATGAGTTTACCGAAATGATGACTTTGAAACAGAATTTTAGTTTCAACACAAAAAACAAGATTTGGTCTAAAACCTCCCAAAGTCTAGCTTTTGATGCAGGAGCATTTGGTGTAAAATTTTCAGGAAAATTTACTTACGTTTACAGCAATTATCAGTTTGTTACTGCTTTTGATAAAAACACTTTTGGAAATGAAATCCTGAGTTTTGAAGACAATGCTAATAAAAAGGAAGCTGCTTACTGGAACAGCAATCGCCCCGTGCCTCTCACATCTGAGGAAAATAATGATTATATAAAAAAAGATAGCATTCAGACCATTCGCAATTCTAGAAAATACACCGACTCTATAGATTCTAAAAACAACAGGTACAAAATATTCGATTTTGCAACTGGCTATCGGTATAAAAACACCTTCAAAAAATGGTCGTTAGATTATGCAGGACTAATAGATTTGAGCTCCTTGAGTTTTAATACTGTTCAAGGATACAATCTTAGTTCTGGGTTTACTTTTAGAAAATGGAACGAAGACAAAGGCAAAAACACAACCATAAACACCCTCTTTAATTATGGTTTTACAGAAGACCGATTGCGGGTTACCGGCGAATACATGCATCGTTTCAACAACCAAAACTATGCCACTTTATGGATTTCTGGAGGTACAAAAGTAAATCAGTTCAACAACAATCAACCCATAAGTAAATTTATAAATTCTATTAGTTCGTTGTTTTTTAGAAATAATTTTATAAAACTGTATAACTTAGAATTTGCCCAAATAAATTACAGCCAAGATATAGCCAACGGAGTCAACCTCAACGGAAAACTAGAGTACCAACAACGAAAACCATTATTCAACACCAGCGATTTATCTTACGCAAACAAAAACGATCACTACACTTCTAACAATCCTTTGAATCCTGATGATTTTTCCTATGCCGGTTTT
>JAYVGE010000346.1:0-19870 GCA_043772515.1 Flavobacterium sp.
CTGTCCATTTTTATTCGTGTCCTCTACAGTTCTAAAATACAACCGATTGCTTGCTTCGATCAAATTCCAATCGATCAATTCATAATAATCGGCAGCTATTTTGGTAAAATTAGCACCGCTTATCTCACTCAGATACAACGTCTTTATATCGCTTGTGTCGAGTTTGCCATCTTTATTGGTATCGGTATCGACCAAAGTATAAACCATCATTTGTCTTTTTGTTCTTTCGGCAACCGATTTTAAATACGTTGCGGTCTGAATTAGAATAGGTTTATTTGTTAATGCTCTTAAAGAATCGGATCCTATTTTTTGAAATTTAAGATTTTGTAAGTAGCCCGTAATCTCATTTTCGGCGGCGTTAGATATCGTAAAACTCAGATCATTTACACTCGAAGAACCGTATCTTGTTTTTATCCCTTTTTCGTAAACTCTTAAATCTCCAATAGGAAAAATCAAATAATTAGTACCTTCCATCTGTATTGGCAAGTCGGCGATTTCTATTTGAGTTGAGTCGATTTTGGTAATTGCTGCACTTTTACTGGTAGTGTAAATTACCTTTGGTTTTTCTATTTCTTGTCGGCAACTTGCTAGAAGTAAAAAGGAAATGCCTACCAATGCGATATGTATTTTTTTCATGATGGTGTACTATTAAAAACAAAATCAAATGTAATCATTTTTAAAAATGGTTTTGATGTTCTGTAAATCATTTATTTTAGATAAATAACATTTTTCTACAATCGAGTTTATATATTAAGGAATTACAAGCTCTTAAATAATAAACAAACTCAATGCTAAAACCTAGCATTTAGTTTCACATTAAAAACCCGGTTAGTCATATAATTCGGAATTGCGTATTGATTTTTTGAATACACATCACGTACCCAAGTGTTGGTTATGGCATTTTGATTATTGAAAAGATTGAAAATTTCTATTCCTATTGCCAGCTCTTCGAAACTTTTTAGCCAGTTATTGTATTCTTTGCCTGATTTTTTATCTAGCAAGACTTTAGAAAAACCGACATCGGCACGGCGGTAATCTCTCAATCGGTTTTGATACAAATAGGGATCTGCATAAGATGGCGAACCTCCTGGTAATCCTGTATTGTAAACCAAATTCAAATATATTTTTACACTCGGAATCTTGGGCATAAAATCCTGAAACAAAATTCCAAATTTTAATCGTTGATCTGTAGGTCTGGCGATATAGCCCTTATCGTTGCTATTCTCTTCGGTTTTTAAATACCCAAAACTAAACCAAGATTCGGTTCCTGGCACAAACTCACCATTCAAACGACAGTCAAAACCCTCTGCATAAGCTTTGGCGTTGTTATTGGCTTCGTACCGAATTCTTACATTATCAATGGTATAGGTATTTACGTCGGTCATAGATTTATAATATAGTTCTGATATAAGTTTGAAAGGACGGTTCCACATCTTAAAACTGTAATCATTACTCAATACAAAATGAACGGATTGTTGCGCCTTTACATTCGGGTTAACAACTCCCAATGAGTCTCGCAACTCTCTATAAAATGGGGGTTGATAATATATCCCTCCCGAAAGTCTAAAAACCATATCCTTGTCCCAATTTGGTTTTATTGCCAATTGTGCCCGCGGACTAAAAGTAAGTTGATTGTTCCCAATTTCATTGGCTCCCAAAACTTTCCAATTGTGCATTCGCACCCCTACATTATACCAAACTTCACTAGTTCCTATTGTTCCTTTACGACTCCATTGTAAGTAGCCCGAAAATCTATTTACCGCATTAAAATTGGTAGCTCTAATGTTTTTAAAAGGAGCAAGCGGTCCTGTGTATGGAGAATCGGGTTGTTTATTTTTTATGAAAAATTTAGGTGGATTTATAGAAAAACCGGTAGAATCGATTACTTCCCACTCTACAATTCGGTCTCGAATGGATTCTCGGGTATATTTTATGCTCCATTCCAATTGGTTTTCTCTCCAATCATGAACCCCTTTTAGCTCCGTATTGATGATGAGTGCGTCTAAATCGTTGCGAGCGTGGTTGAGTTGTGAACCAATTCCTCTAGTAAAAGGAACATTCCCATAGGTTTCTGAACCAATAGAAGCATCAACCTCACTCAAACGGTATTGTGCAAAAACATCAAAATGTTCTTGTTCTAATGTATGAAAAACGGATCCGATAAATTTTAAAGTAAACGCATCCGTCGCTTTAAAAGTAGTTTTAACGGCTCCAAAATAAGTGTCGTACTTATCTTTTTCTTGTCCTTGATAATATACCAAAAGTGCCATAGGCTTATCGATGGTTCCAAATTTTGTTTCTCGAGTGAGCGGTTGGTATTGGTATTTATTCTGAGGCATATTTCCCAAAAAACTCCATTGCCATTTTGAAGAAGCACGATAATTAATATGGGTCTGAATATCCGAAAAAGTAGGTGTGTAATTGGTTTGTGTTTCCTGACTCTTTACCAAAAGACTATTGTTTCTGTATCTAATACCTGTAATTGCTGACCATTTTTTGTTTTTGGAAACTGCCTCTACGGTAAGGCTTCCGCCAAGAAGACTCGCTTCTAGAGTTGCAGCAAATTGAGTCGGATTTCTATAGGTAATATCTAATACGGAAGATAATTTATCTCCAAATTTGGCTTGAAATCCACCAGCCGAGAATTCAATATTCTGAATCATATCGGTATTCGTAAAACTCAATCCTTCTTGCTGACCCGATCGAACAAGAAATGGTC
Source organism: Flavobacterium sp. (assembly GCA_043772515.1). Classification (GTDB taxonomy): domain Bacteria; phylum Bacteroidota; class Bacteroidia; order Flavobacteriales; family Flavobacteriaceae; genus Flavobacterium. The sequence goes on from JAYVGE010000346.1 coordinate 2,720, forward strand.
TATAAACCTCGATCTCATTTACATAAACCAAATTTTCATCATAATTCCCACCACGAACAGCATATTGTGTACTTAATTCGTTGTTAGAATTCACTCCTGGCAATGTCTTCAAAACATTCTCGACACCAGCGTTGGCTCCTGGTATTTTGCGAATAACTTCGGGTTCAATTGTTGTAACTCCTTGAACTCGTTTTCTGTTTTTGGCAATCACGATTACCTCTCCCATCTGTTCTTGTTGGTCGTTCATAACCAAATTAAACTCATAAATTTCATTGGTTTTTAGTGTTACAACAACCATCGCTTTTTTTAACGATATATGCGTAAAAAGAACACCTACTTTTTTATTGGAGGGAATTGTAATCTCAAAAAAACCATTGGCATTGGTTTTGGATACAAAACCATTGCAAGATACATTTACATCGCTTACTGGTTGCTTTTTTTGGTCTAAAATAACTCCTTTGATCTGAGCAGTTTGGGCAAAAGAAGTGAATTCTATAAATAGAAAAAAGAAAAAAAACAGGGTTCTATTAGTGCTCAAGTGAATTATTTATTATTGATTTGACTTCTGAAAAATTGTGTTTCAAAGATAGACGAATTTCCTACATTGTCAACTACAATTACCTTTAAATCATTGGTTCCTTCTGCTACAATGCCATCACTAAAATTATGAATAATCTTTCTAGTTTTATTATCATACTCGAACAATATCCATTTTCCGTTCAAATAGCCATTATAGGATTGTATTCCTGAAGATGCATCTGAAATAGACAATTGAATAGACTTCTGATTCGTTAGCCACTTCCCTTCAATAGGCTTTGCAATGGTAATTCTTGGAGCAATTGTATCCAAAACCAACGCAAAACGACCTAATGTTTTTACTTTGGTAGTAAACACATTCTCTTTTTGATAGGTCTTATTATAACTATTTTTTTTGCCTAAAATTGTACCTATAAATAATTTTTCTTTTTCAGAGTCGGTGTATTTCTTGTTTTCTATAGTAATTGTAAAACTCGAATGAACAGGAACGGTATCTTCATCAAGATAAAGTGTATCCTTTTTTACATCAAAATTCAAATCGAAATCAGTAAAAAAAGTTTCTGCAGGAAAAAAAACCGAAATATTTTCTTTGGCAAAAATATTATCTTTGTTTGCCTTTACAAAATAATTAGAAACAACGGGTTCCTTATCAATAATAGCAGGTAACAAATCGTATTGAATAGGAATCGTGATCCTGCTTATATTTCCAAAAAAATCGGCAACTTCAATACTATAAACCCACGCCAGATTTGGTAATACGGTAAGTCTACCATAAGACTCATCTGTTTTTATAATACTTAAATTATAAGGAGTTACCATAAATAATTTCTGAACCCTTTGTTGTGTTTTTTTGTATCTCGGATAATCTATTAAAGCATTAATGTAAGGCATTTCATCAAAAGAATAGGTGTCAAATTGATAGCCAAAACTTGGCTTTCCGTTAAGAAAAGAAGTGACTTTGTAAATTCCGTTTTTATTAAAAGAAACATCATCGTAATCGAACGCAGTAATACCGAATCCAATTTTACCATTAGCAACTACTTTATCAGATAAATATGTGCCGTCTTTTTGCAAAGACAAATGAAGTACAATAGGTCGATTGGATTGATTTACCATCGTTTTATTGTCTAACGGATATACCAAAACACTAGAAACAACAGGATTTTTGGTGTCTTTTAAGTTCTTATCAAACCCAAAAAACATCGGGTTGATCACTTTTTCTGTTTTGCTATCCCGAAATTCAAAATGCAGGTGCGGTCCTTCTGAAGAACCCGTATTACCAGAAAAAGCTATGTTTTGCCCTTTTGTGACAACCAATTCATTCGGTTTTGGGAACAATTCTATTTCGAAAGACTGAATTGCGTAGTGTGCTTTTTTTATGTAACGCTCAATAGAATCGGTAGCACTTTGTAAATGACCATAAACAGAAGTAAAACCATTGGGATGTGTGATGTAAATTGCCCTACCATTGCCAAAAGTAGAAATTTTTATACGAGAAACGTATCCATCGGCTACAGCATAAACGGGTAGTCCTATTTTTTGCATGGTTTTTAAGTCGAAACCTGCATGAAAATGCCCCGGTCGCAACTCTCCAAAATTTCCTGATAACTGCATCGGAATATCCAAAGGCGAAGAAAAATAGTCTTTTGGATACTCTGTTTGTGAAAAAAGAAAATTAAAAAACAGCAAAAAAGCTATAGAAAATTTCATAGAATACATTTTTGCTAAGATAAAAAAGGAGTCCATATAATAGAACTAAAAAGTATTAAATCGCAAAACGCTTGCTAATAGTGTTTTATGATTTTTAATGTAAAAAAATGAATAAAATATTGTAAAAATAAAAAGGAATACTAACTTTGTAAATTAAGTAATGAATTAGGAATCTATAATGAGTGTAATTGCAGAAATAATTGATACTCTTGAAAGTAAGGTTACTAAACTTTTTGTAAAAATAAAAAGTTTAGAAAAACACAATCAAGAATTGAAAATTGAATTGACAAATGCTGCACAAATCATGCAAACCCAATCTAACGAGATTGAAGCTTTAAAAAAACAGTATGAAACACTTAAGATAACCAACGCATTATTAGGCAGTGACGATAATAAAAGAGATACAAAGCTTAAAATAAATTCATTAATTCGTGAAATTGATTACTGCATAGCCCAGCTATCAGATTAGTAAAAGATATGGACGAAAAGCTGAAAATTAAAATATCAATAGCCGATAGAATGTACCCATTAACGGTAGATTTCTCTCAGGAAGAAGGACTTAGGAGTGCCTCAAAGAAAATTGATGCAATGATAAAGCAATTTGAAGAAAACTATGCTGTGCGTGACAAACAAGATGTATTAGCGATGTGTGCTTTGCAATTTGCTTCAAAATCAGAACAAAAACAAATTGATACCACTATAGATGGGGTTGCAACTATAGAAAGATTAGAAAAAATCAATGCGCTTTTAGACGAATATCTCGATAATTAAACGTTCTTTACAAAAACTAAAATACTGCCTACATTAGTACTTATTTGGTAAACTCAACACTAACAATTTAGAATGGGCAAATCATCACTACTAAAGCATGCCACGCTTCGGCGAGGAAACTTGAACAGTGAGTTAGCTCAAAACTTGTATTTCCGAGTTTATTCAATCACACTGATGTAGGTTTTTTTTATACATTAATTTTAACAAACATGGACAACATATTAACAATTATTATTTCAGGATTTTTAGGGATTGCAGGAGGTTTTGGTATTGCCAAACTTATAGAAAAAAGCAATATTTCTAATTTGATAAAGAATGCAAAAAAAGAAGCTACCTCTATATTAAAGGATGCCAATCTCGAAGCCGAAAACATAAAAAAAGACAAAATTCTTCAGGCAAAAGAGAAATTTATCGAAATGAAATCGGAGCACGAACAAGTAATTCTTTCTCGTGACAAAAAAGTAGCCGAAATAGAGAAAAGAGTTCGTGACAAAGAATCTCAAATTTCTAACGAATTATCTAAAGCAAAGAAAGTTAATGATGATTTCGAATCGAAAACAAACGAATTTACCGCCAAAATAGAGGGTTTAGATAAAAAACAAGCCGAAGTAGAAAAATTGCACAAAAGCCAATTGCAACAACTTGAGGTAATCTCTGGTTTATCTGCAGAAGAAGCAAAAAATCAATTGGTCGAAGGTTTAAAGGCCGAAGCAAAAAGCAAAGCAATGTCGCATATTCAAGATACCATTGAAGAAGCAAAACTGACGGCGCAACAAGAAGCTAAGAAAATCATTATCAATACGATTCAAAGGGTTGGGACAGAAGAAGCAGTAGAAAACTGTGTATCTGTTTTTAATATCGAATCCGACGATGTAAAAGGTAGAATTATTGGGCGTGAAGGGAGAAACATTAGAGCACTAGAAGCTGCCACAGGGGTAGAGATTATTGTAGATGATACTCCGGAAGCTATCATTCTTTCTTGTTTTGATCCAGTACGCAGAGAGATTGCGCGTTTGTCATTGCACAAATTAGTTACCGATGGTCGTATTCACCCAGCACGTATTGAAGAAGTTGTTGCTAAAACTGCCAAACAAATTGATGATGAAATTATTGAAGTTGGTAAACGTACCGTTATCGATTTAGGAATTCATGGATTACATCCAGAGTTAATAAAAGTAGTAGGGCGTATGAAATACCGTTCTTCTTACGGTCAAAATTTACTGCAACACTCGCGTGAAGTTTCTAAACTTTGCGGAATTATGGCAGCCGAATTAGGACTAAATGTAAAATTAGCTAAAAGAGCTGGTTTATTGCATGATATTGGTAAAGTTCCCGATACCGAAAGTGACTTACCGCACGCCTTGTTAGGAATGCAATGGGCAGAAAAATATGGCGAAAAAGAAGAAGTGTGTAATGCCATTGGAGCACATCATGATGAAATTGAAATGAAATCATTGCTTTCTCCAATTATACAAGTTTGTGATGCTATCTCTGGAGCGAGACCAGGAGCGAGAAGACAAGTGTTGGATTCTTATATTCAGCGTTTGAAAGATTTAGAAGAAGTTGCTTACGGATTTAATGGGGTAAAAAATGCTTATGCGATTCAAGCAGGTAGAGAACTTCGTGTTATTGTAGAAAGCGAAAAAGTTTCTGATGACAATGCAGCAACGTTATCTTTTGAAATATCACAAAAAATTCAAACAGAAATGACCTACCCCGGTCAAGTAAAAGTAACCGTAATTAGAGAAACTAGAGCGGTAAATATTGCTAAGTAGATGTTTTCAATATATTGCATAAAAAAGGCTTATTAAATTTTAATAAGCCTTTTTTATACACAGCATACACTACTTCTTAAAATAAACTTTAAATGTAGATCCTACATTTATCGTACTATCAACCTCTATTTTTCCTCCCATATTTTCTATTTGGTTTTTAGTCAGATAAAGCCCAACTCCTCTAGAATCATTGTTCTTGTGAAAGGTTTTATAAAGTCCGAAAACAGCATCTTTATATTTCTCTAAATTTATTCCCAAACCATTGTCTTTTATGCTTAAAATTACAAAATCATGACTTTCTTCCGAAGTAAAAATGATTTTGGCAGCCTTATCGGGGTTTGAATATTTGATTGCATTGGTAATCAAATTTAACAAAATACTCTCCAAATAAGCTGGCAAAGAAGCTACAGTAACCGACTCTTGAATGTAATTTAGGACTTGAATCTCCTTTTGTAGTATCGCGTCATTCAAAACATCTAAAACTTTACTAATGTAATTACTAACACTTAAATGTTCTATTTGCTTGTCTTTGACAGTGTGTATGTTTACCAAATCGTTTAGATTTTCGATGGTAGAAAACAGCTCATCCGACACAATTTTAATATTACTTAATGTTTCTGTCTCTGATAACAAATTCTCCTTGTGTAAGTCTAATAATGACTTAATATTTCCGCTATGTGTTCTTAAATTATGAGAAACAATATGAGCAAAATTTAATAGTTTATTATTCTGAGAATTTACAATCTCTAGCATTTTTGCTAATTCGATTTCTTTTTCTTTTTGAGCAGAAATATCAGTATGCGTCCCCACGATTCGTACTGGTTTGCCATCGTTGTCTCTTTCTATAACCTTTCCTCGGTCTAAAATCCATTTGTATTTTCCGTTACAAAGTACCCGATGACAGGTTTCGTAAAAGGGTATTTTATTATCGAAATGCAAATTAATATTTCCATAATATTCCTGCCTATCGTCTGGATGCACTCTTTGATCCCATTCTTCGGGAGTTGCAACCAAATCTGATTCTGTTAATTCTAGTATTTTCATAGATTCTGATGAATAATACACTTTATCGGTCAACAAATCCCAATCCCAAACACCTCTGTCGGATGCTTGAACAGCAAAATGATAGCGTTCGTCTGCCAGTCTCAAACGAATCTCTTGTTCTTTTACAATCGTAATGTCCGATATGAGTCCATAAAAAATGATTTCGCCTTGCTCATTTTTCTTCGGAGTCGCATCAATACGAATCCATTTATACCCGCTATCTGGCAAGAGTAACCTGAAATCGGCTTCCCATTTTTCGACATTCGAAATTGCTTTTTCGTAAGAAGATACAAATCCTTTTAAATCGGATTCATATATTCTATAGTTCGACAATTTATAAACATCATCAAAAATATCGTTTATTGTAAACTCATCCAAAAACTCGATAGGCTTACTCAAAAAATCGATTACAATTTTATGATCTAATTTGACTCGTATCTGAAAAATTATATTCGGAAGTTGCTTTATCAAACTTTCGTATAATTTATTTAAGTCTTCGGGGTTTTTATTTGAGGTAAAAATCATCTTTTTATCACTTTACAGTATCTGCAAAATTATTAAATCTTCTGATGATAATCCTGTAATAGGAAATTAAATTACACATAATAGCTGTTGATCTTTAAAAACAAACATAATACAGTACTATTTCCTACTTAATAAACAGCTAACTATCTAATAAAAAAAACACTCAAAATGGCGATAATCATACTAGTTTTGATATTTATGGCTCGATCACAAAGTTAAATTCATTCTCTGCGATTCTTTGCGAATAGTTTTAAACCGTCTGTCCTTGCTACTTCATTTCGCCAATTCCAAAGTCGAATGTCAACTGCGAAATAGTAATAAAATTATTTTCTCGGGTGATAGGTATTCATTACTTCTGTGAGGAACCTTCGATCTAGGTGAACGTAAATTTCGGTTGTCGTTATCGATTCGTGTCCCAGCATTAATTGAATAGACCGTAAATCGGCACCATTTTCTAGAAGATGAGTAGCAAAAGAATGCCTCAACGTATGAGGGCTGATAGTTTTATGCAGTTCTATTTTGATCGACAAATCCTTGACTATGGTAAAGATCATCGCCCGTGTCAATTGCTTCCCTCTTCTATTTAAGAACAAAGTATCTTCGAATCCTTTTTGAATAGCTCGTTTTTGCCGGTGGGTGTTTTTATAGAATTCAATAAATTTTTGGGTTGTTTTTCCAATCGGTACAAACCGTTGTTTGTTTCCTTTACCTGTTATTTTAACAAAGCCTTCCTCAAAAAATAAATCCGAAATTTTCAATTCGACCAACTCAGAAACTCGAAGACCACAACCATATAAAGTTTCGAGAATGGCACGATTGCGCTCTCCTTCGTCTGTAGATAAATCTATTACACTTATTAACAGGTCTATTTCGGCAACAGATAAAGTATCGGGCAATTTTCTCCCTGTTTTTGGGGTTTCTATCAATGTGAGCGGATTATCGACTCGATAATCTTCAAATAATAAATAGGTAAAAAAACTTTTTAATCCCGAAATAATTCGTGCTTGAGACCGAGGATTTACTTCCTTAGAAACACTGTAAATAAACTGCTGTATGGTTTCTTCCGAAATCTGTATTGGAGAAGCTACGATGCCGTTATCTGTCAAAAACACACACAAACGTTCGATATCGAAAGAATAATTTTCGATCGTGTTTTTAGACAGACCCCGTTCTAGCCTTAGATACGATTGATAACTTTTTATATATGCACTCCAATTCATAATACAAAGAAACATATTTTTTGGGCATAAAAAAACCTCCTGCCGATCGCAAGAGGTTTTTTGAAACCGTTTTTCTAAATTAAATTAGAATTTGTATCCTACTGACAAAGAGAACACACTGTTTTTTGTTTTACTATTATTAGCATCATCATCACCTTTTACATCATTAATATTTGACAACCCAAGATTGTATCTCAAACCTGCAGATAAGTTTTCAGTGAAATCATATCCAGCACCAAAATTAACACCAAAATCAATTGATTTCATAAAATCTTTAACGTCTGTTTTTTCAGATTCTGAATAAAATATTCCATCAATAGTTGCAGATTCTGTAACATCTCTTTTAGCACTCATTAAAAAACCTATTTGTGGTCCTGCTTCCAAACTAAATTTATCAGCTACATAAAATTTTGCCATAATAGGAATATTCAAATAAGCCAAATTAATCTTTGCATCAGTTGATATAGCATCACCATCAAAAACTTCAGAAAAATCTCGCTTAGCTCCCTGAGTAGAGTACAATAATTCTGGTTGAATTGCAAATTTTTCAGAAATTTTAATTTCAGCAAATCCACCTACATGGAAACCAATTTTTGAAGAAGCATTTTCAATATCTCCAGTAAGAGTTGCAACGTTCAATCCACCTTTAACTCCAAATTTAACATCTTGTGCATTAGCAAATCCAAATGCGAAAACTGCAACAGCAGTTAAAATAACTTTTTTCATTATTGTTTGTTTTTTTAATTAATGCGACAAATGTAAAAAAGACAGAACTAAAAACAAGCTATTTTATTCATAAATTGAATAGGTAAATTTATAACTCAATAATAAAAATAAAAAAGAAATAACTCACAAATATCTAAAAAACAAGTAGTTGAGTCATTTCTTCTCACTAGATTTAGTGATGCTGTAAAATCTAAATAATTATTTTTTTTTAGGAATGTAAATCTTACAAATAAAAAATAAATTGATAAAAACTATAGTAAACTATTTTTCTGAGTTGAAATTGGTAATTAAATAGGAATATTAATAACTTCCAAATTGAATTTGTTTATTAGAGTTTATATATGTTAAGGGTTTTTGAAAAAATAAGAATTTGAAAAACATACCTACAAGGTCAAAAAAGACCTTGCAGGATTCGAGGGCACTGAAAAGTCCTCCTAGAATACAGAGATAGAATCATGATAAAAAAAAACGAAATAAACGCTCTAAGGATGGCTTAATTAAGATTGAAAACGTTTGAATCAAAAATATAACAAAGAGAAAGGCTTAAACTTTAAATCAGTTTAAACCTTTTTATTTATAGGCAGTTTTTCAGTGGTCTTCAGGATTCTGGTTCTCCTACAAGGTCTTTTTTGACCTTGTAGGTATTAGAGTTTATGCATAGTAAGTTTTTTTTAAGCACCTTGAGACAAACGCTTTAAATGTAGTAATCCCTATAATGTGTATAAACGCTATTAATAGGATGCATTCAATTAATGCATAAAGACTTTTCAAACATAAAAAAACCTCCTACCAGACTGGCAAGAGGTTTTAGTAAACTGTTTTTCTAAATTTAGATTAGAATTTGTAACCCAAAGATAATGAGAATACATTGTTACCTAATTTTGAATCATTTCCTTCTGGAGTTTTAGCAATGTTAGACAAACCTAAGTTATATCTTAAACCCGCAGAAATATTTTCTGTAAAATCATATCCAGCACCAAAATTAACACCAAAATCGATTGATTTAAATTGTTCTTTAACATCGCCATCAGCTGTGGCTCCTAATGCAGTAACAACAGCTTTCGCACTTGTTAAAAAACCAATTTGCGGACCAGCCTCTAAGCTAAATTTACTAGCTACATAATATTTAGCCATTACTGGAAGGTTTAAATAAGCAAGCTTATATTGGACGTCTGTTTTAATGCTATTAAAGTACCTTTCAAATTTTGACCCTTGAGTAGAATACAACAATTCTGGCTGTACAGAGAATTTTTCCGAAACTTTTATTTCGGTAAAACCACCCACATGGAAACCAACTATTGAAGAATTATCCTTAACATCTCCAGAAAAAGTTGCAATATTCAACCCTCCTTTTACACCAAACTTAACATCTTGCGCATTAGCAAAACCAAATGCAAAAACTGCAACTGCAGTTAAAATAACTTTTTTCATTATTGTTTTTTTATTTATTAATATGTCAAAAATAAATAAGTGAGAATTAAAAACAAGCTGTTTTTAATCAGAAATTGAGCGTGTAAATTTACAACGCAATAAGTAAGAATGAAAATACACACGGGCAAATGGCTAAAAAACAAATAGTTAAAGCGCTTCTTCTTGTGTGAATTTAGGTGTTTCAAAAAAAAAATTCACAAAAATTTACAAAAAATTTTACAAATATTTAATGCAAAAAAACTTATAATAACAAATCATTTAAAAAATATCCATTTAAAATCATAACGAATAATTTTTAAACACCTGTTAATCAATATTATTAGAAACACTCTATTCTTTAATTTTGAACATTGCCCATTAGACAAACACAATGATTTCAGTTATACCTAAAATTCCAATTCATTACACAAGGACACTTGTTTTTATGTAATAAAAAATTTTAATTACCCCATTTTCCTCCACCAACATAAAATCCTAAGTGAATTCCTAAATAAGAATTAGAAATAGTACCTCTACTTGCACCATTAATATCTTGTAAAGTAGATTTAGGTACGATATTGTACTCCAATCCCATTCTGAACTTACCCCATTCGAAACCACCACGAACTAAACCTCCCATTTTTCCAGAAGCATCCAAAGAAGTCGTGTTTGCAGTGCTATTATTATTAAGATTATCAAATTCTACATTGGCGATAGAATAATAACCAGCTCCACCTCCTAGATAAGGAACAAAAGAACTCCCTGATTTATTGAAGTAGTAGTCATACGTACCAACATATGATCCATTTGCTGAAATTTTAGCACTTACACTTTCATTTCCTTGAGTAGCTTTAATATCACGAACCATTGCAGCAGAACCTATACGCAAACCTACATTCATGTTGTCTTTAATATTATATTTAGGCTCAAGAGACAACATTATTCCTCCTCCACCATTTGAAGGAATGGTGTAACCCAAATCTAGACCTACTCTGAAACCCCCTTCTTTTTGCGCATTAGCAAAACCAAATGCAAAAACTGCAACAGCAGTTAAAATAACTTTTTTCATTATTGTTTTTTTTAAAATTAATGCGACAAATGTAAAAAAGAGAAAACTACAAACAAGTTATTTTAGTCAGAAATTGAATCTATAATTTTTATAATGCAATAATAAAATAACAAGAAATAATCTGCAAATGACTAAATAGTAGATAGTTAAAATCTTTATTTATCACTAAATTTAGTTATACGATAAAAAAGCCACAGTCTTTTTTTTAATACGTAATAGTTTGTTAAATTTAAAAATTTAACATCCTTATTGTAAAAAAGGGTAGAATCTTTATGAAACAGCGCTTACTAAAGTTGCTTCTTTCTGCAACAAACAATTCATTAAAACATAAAGCACTAAACTATATTGGATAAAAACAGAGCCAAAAAGAGAACTATTCTTAATGTTATTTTTGGATTAAAAAAAACAAGATTATGCTAGATACTAAATTTAAGAGTTTTAAATTGCGGTGTTATTTTTACAAAATATTTAAAAAAGAAAAAAAATGAAAAAAACAATTTTAATTGCAATCGTATTGCTTGCCACAACCGTAAATGTTCAGGCACAACTAGCTCAATTTGGTGTTAAAGGAGGAGTAAATTTCGCCAATTTCTCGGGAACTGAAGTAAAAACTGACGCTATAACTAGCTACCATGTGGGCTTAATTGCAGAAATTAAATTAATGGATAAATTTGCCATTCAACCCGAATTATTATACTCTACGCAAGGAGCGTCTCAGGAAGTTACTGTTGCGGGAAATGTAATAGGTGACTACAAAAATAAACTTGGTTATTTGTCTATTCCTGTTTTGGCAAAAATTTATTTGAATGAGTCTTTCAGCCTAGAAGTAGGGCCACAAGCTTCTTTCTTGTTAAGTGAGAAAAACGATTTTGATGTAAAAAACTCTAAAACATTCGATTTTGATTTAGCAGGAGGCTTGGGCGTAAAAGTAACCAAAAGTATTTTTCTTCAAGGGCGTTATGTTTTGGGGCTAACAGAAATATCAAAAGAAGCAAAAGCCAAAAACTCAGTATTCCAATTATCGGCTGGAATATTGTTCTAGAAAAAAATAAAAATAATTTTATCAAAACCGTTCTATTAATTAGGGTGGTTTTTTTTATTTTTACAAAACTGGATTTATAAAATAAGCATGACGGTAAATCGGTCACAATTGAACATCATCGAATACCAAAATATAATAGCAACCGATGGGATAAACACCAATTGAAGCTACGTGACCCGAGCTTTTGCAAACAGGCGTAGCAATTACATATTGCATTAAAAAATAAATAGTATCTACATATGAAAATTAGCATTATCAACGGACCAAACCTTAACTTATTAGGCAAAAGAGAACCAGAAGTGTACGGCAGTCTAACTTTTGAGATCTATTTTGAATCATTAAAAAGTAAATTCCCTCAGATAGAATTTACTTACTATCAAAGTAATATAGAAGGCGAATTGATCGGTAAAATTCAGGAATTGGGTTTCTCCTTTGATGGCATAATTCTAAATGCTGGTGCTTATACCCATACTTCTATAGGCATTGGAGATGCTGTAAAAGCAATTACGACTCCTGTAGTCGAAGTACACATATCCAATACTTTTTCACGGGAGAGTTTCAGACACCAATCCTATATTTCAGGTAATGCCAAAGGTGTTGTTTTGGGGTTTGGATTGCAAAGCTATGAATTGGCAGTACAGTCGTTTCTGTAGTTATATCAAAAAAACACTAAGAACTAATTTTGAGAAAGATTGTGCAAAATTTGGACAAATTATACCATTAATGTTTATAAATTAATCCAATAACGGCTCCCTCTCCAAAGGCAATGACAATAAGCTTATTTAAGTTAGTGTCATTGCCTTTGGGAGGGTAGGGGTGAAGATAATTAGCGTTGGGCTAAAATATATTAGTCAATGATATTATAGTGATTTTAATACACTTTTTCTTTTAAAATACAGAGTAATGTAAGAAATAATAGCGCAGATAATTCCAATAAGAATCATATTCCCAATAGAACTATAGGTCTGAGAAAGCGTTCCGTTTTCGATAATTAATATTCGAAAAGCTTTTAAAAAATGGGTTAACGGAATGACGTTCGAAATACCTTGTACCCAAACAGGCATTTGGCTTAAAGGCCAAGTAAAACCACTCAGAATAAAGCTAGGCGTTGCAATTACCATTAAAACTTCGGTGGCTTTTAGCTGATTTGGAATTAATATACTCACCAAGATTCCTATAAAGGATACCGAAAGGACAAATATTCCAGCAACAAAAGTAAGAGGTAACAAATTGTCATAAAAAGGAATTCTAAACCACTTTGTAAACAGCCAATACACAAGCCAGATTCCGAAACTCATTATCATATAGGGAATAATTTTGATGCTTATCATTTTTAATAATGAAGGACATTCTTTGACTAAATTTTTAAAAGTGTTATTTTCAAATTCTGAAGCAAATGATAATGCCAATGCCAATAATAAGACTTGTTGCAAAACAGTTGCCAACACGCCAGGCCATAAAAAATACATATAGTTTGTGCTGCGATTGTATTTCTTTATAAAAGTAGTTTTGAAGGGCTCGTATTGTGAAGCAAGTACATTTTCGGGGGTTCCTTGCTTGCGCAAAGTTTCTATTTGCATGCCCGCTTTTAGAGTGCCAAGACATACTTGCAGTGCAGATGATGCGTAATTTGCAGTTAGAACATTAGAGGTGTTTACGATGGTAATTATTTCTGGGTATTTCTTTGTTAAGACCTTTTTTTCGAAACCTTTAGGAATAATAACAACACAAGTAGCTTCTTTCTCGATGGCAATTTGCGATAGTTTATTTTGGTCGTACAACAATGATGTAATATTCAAAACTTCATTATCATCAAACATTTGCATTGCTTTGGCGCTCATTTCGCTACGATCTTCGTCAACTACAATAATAGGTAAGTCGGTTACTTTTCCTTTTCCGTAAACATAACCTAATAGTATTCCGTAAAGCAAAGGTGCTCCGATAAAGAGCATGCGCAAAATATTATTTTGCCAAAACATCTTAAATTCTCTTTTGATAAGTGCCCAGAAATTTTGCATAATTTATAGCGATATAGTTACAGTAGTTTTTGTAATTAACTCTTTGGTGTCGGCGATATTAATGGGTTTTAGTTGTATTTCGAATAAACTTTCCTGCATTTCGTAATCAGGATATGCTGTAGCAATATTCCCATACGATGCTAGTTGTTTGATTGTTTTTACGATTGCTTTGATAGTGGTTTTTTGGTAAGGTACCGCCACTGTTATTTCCTGCCCTTTTTTTATTTTGTCGAGTTGGCTTTCTTTTATTGTAAAGCGAAAGTAGGTGCTGTTGGCAATATACCCACTAAATAAAGTGTAGCCTGGTAATGCCAATTCACCTAGATTAAGGGTTATGGTCTCGATACTCATGTCTTGAGGGGCAATAATGTAGCGCTCTTTGTTGGCGGTTTCTACTTCTTGTAATGCTCCCAATGCCCGATCTTGTTGTCCTAACGCCATGTTTTGTTGTTCGATTCTACCGCCTCTTTTTGCATCGTCTAATTCGGCTTGTACGGCAATATATTGCGCCTGTGCTCCTTGGTATTTGGCAAATGTCTCGTCGTAAGTTTGCTGAGAAACCAAGGAATCTTTGAGCATATTGCTTAATCTGCTAATTGATTTTTGAGCAAATTGATATTGTTCTTTTAGTCCCTGTTTTTTTGCTTCAAGCTGTTTTAGTTGGTTTTCGGTTGCGCCTTTTACAGCCATAGAATATTGTGCTTTAGCAGAAATAACAGCTCCCTCTGCTTGGTTTTTTTTAGCATCTACCTCGGGTATATCTAACAAGGCAAGGGTGTCTCCTTTTTGAACAAGATCTCCTTCTTTTACAAATAATTTTACGATTTTTCCAGGTATTTTTCCAACAATTGCAATTTGTTCGTTCTCTGTTTTGCCCTGAATAATACTTTCGTTTTTGGCTTTTTCGCAACCAATAAGCAAAAAGCTAAAGGCAACTAATGGGATTATCTTTTTCATATATGTTTTTGAATTTATTTTTAATGGTTTCTATATCGGTATAAATTCGCATTGCTGCTATTGGTATTTGATGATTTTTAATAATGACCAATTGAAGGTCATACGCTTTTGCTATTATGACTTTTATTTTGATAATTGTTTGGCTAAATTTCCTGTAACGATTATTGTTTCAATAGCCGACAAACGTTGCTCTATTAGGATGTTAATTTTGTTTGTAGCTGCTTTGTAAGAATCATTTTCGGCTTCTAAACGCTCCGATATATTGATTAAACCTTCTTTGTATTGTTTGATTGCTAGAGTCAAATTGTTTGTTGCTATGCGTTCTTGCTGTGCTGCTATTTCTATTTTTTGATTGTAAACGGTATAATTGACATAGTTGTTTTCTAACAGTAATTTCAATTTTTCTTTGGCGTCATCAATTTGGTTTTGGACTTGCTCAATATTTAATTTTGCTTCATGTATTTTGTGTTTTCTTTCAAAACCAGCAAATACTTCCCATTTTACTCCAGCTCCAATCATCCAATTCGGACTTACCGTCATTTCATTTATCCCCAAATACAAGGCTTGGTTTATTCCGTTAATTACAGGAGTAGTTGCATTTGCATTAAAAAGACTAGAAGACGTTACACCTCCAAAAGCGCCAACAGTAGGGAGGAAAGTACCTTTTTCTTTCTTTAGTAAATAGTCATAAGCGAGTTTAAAAGATTCTAAAGCTTTAATTTCTTGTTTGTTTTCGGTACTTAATTGATCTGTAGTTATCAGGTAAGGAACCATATTATACTGAACAGTGTTAATTTCTGAATCTGAATAATTGGTTAAGTATTGAATTTTTTTATGAACCAATTTTCGTTTTCCGATCAATTCTATTTTTTTTGATTCCAATTCTAAGGAAGCCAACTTTATTTTGTCTCGGTCATAAGGAATGGCAAGTCCTTGTTCAATTGCCTTCAATACCCTTTTCGATTCTGTTTTTAATCGTTTGTCGCTATCTTCTATTAGTTTCTCAATTTCATTGAGCAGTGCAAGTTGGTCAAAAGTGTGTATGACCTCTTTTATAATACCGTCTTTTTCAGATTCCTTTAAATACGCTGTTCCTATAGCCTTCTGTTTCAGTGCTTTTGCTCCATTTGGTATTTGCATACCGCTAAAAAGGACTGTTTTTGCAATTATACTTCCGTGAAAGATATTTCCGTAATTATCAAAAGATGTTTTTCCTTCAAATAAGGGGTAGTTTACAATTGGTATTTTAGTTGTTGGTAAATCGACCGTCATTTTATTGTCAAAATAGGAGTATAACGCACTTGCTTCAACAGTAGGTATATACTTGTTCCAGACTCCTTTTTCTTGAAGATTTAATTTTTCAATTTCAATTTCTTTGTTTTTTATAACACTACTTTTTTCTATTGCTTTTTGAATAGCTTGGTCTAATGAAGTCGAAACAGTAATTTGTGCATGACCGTTTGTAAGTGAAAAAAGAGCTAGGTTGAAAAGAATTAAATAGTTTTTCATATTATTTTTTGGGTTTCTAGAGTATCAAAAAAGCTAAAAAAATACTCAAATTTACGAGGAAGATACATGTGATAAAGAATAGCTTAAATTTAATGTGGTGTTTAAAATAAAAAATATCCAGTACAAAACGTACTTTTATTTACAATTTTGAAAGTAGTAATTAGGTATCGAAGCTTAGTTATTTACTTGTTTTGTAATAAAGTAAACGTGTGATATTACATTAATAGAAGCAATAGAACAATATTGTGTTGTTTATGACTTATATACATCTTTGACTATTGTTATTTAATATCTGTAAAAATACTTCATTTTTGGTTTGAAATCCAAGTTTTTTATTATAACGTTATGATTAACGATGTAGCTGTTTCAATATGTGTGAATGAGGTACGGTTTGTTTTACTTGTTTATTTAAAAAAAAATAGCTTAAAATTAATTAAGCTATTTTTTCATTTTATAATGTTTAAATTTAATCTGTTTTGATTACTCTAAACGTTTTTGAAACAGTTCCTGCAAAAATCTTCACTAGGTAAACGCCTTTACTTAATCCTGAAAAATCAATTTTTACTGATGATTCGTTTTTGTCTGCATTGAGGATTTCTTTACCTAAAGTGTCGTATACAATAACTTTATTAATTTCAGAAGGATATGATATGTTTAAAATATCAACAACTGGATTAGGGTATAGCAAGAATCTTTTTGTTTCAAAAGTAACTACTGAAAGTGTAATGTTGACCGCGGTGACCATTGCTTGTACTTCGGCTGTGGTTGCAGGTGCGGAGAACAAAGCAGGATTGGCATCAATATAATCTTGGTAGGCTACTTCATTGGCAGTAATTAC
>JAYVGE010000347.1:0-7223 GCA_043772515.1 Flavobacterium sp.
GGCAATGGTATTGGTGTTTAATTTCCATTTTCGGGTCATTCGTTTCATACCTGCAATACCGTCAAGGGCTTGGGTGCTTATTACTCCATTGTCATCTCCCCATAAAGTAGCATTCTTTTCTTTTAAATCATTCCCTGGAGATTGGCTTATAACCAACAAACGGTATCGAGATGGTTTTCCTAAAGGGTCTTGCCCTTGATAGGAATCGTACGCATCAGAATGGTAATCGGATTCTTCATAGCTGGTGGTGGAACGAAACTGATTCAATCCGCTTTTATCATCCCTGATAATCCCTGTAATTCGAGTATTGTAGCCTGCATTGCTGCTCCAATCCCAAAGCAATTCATCGTCACTATTTAGGTATGAATCGCTAAGGCTGATGCCGTATTTTAAAGCCAAATAGGTTTCGGCTTTTCTGCGTTCTAAGGGGTTTAAAACACGACTATACACCAATAATTCCGGAATGTATCCAGAAAAATTATTAGAAAAATTGGTTAAGCTGTAACTCGAGAGTCCATTGGCGGTATTGAGATAGCCGTAACCCAAGGTAAAACTCGATTGGTTGTCCTCTCCCCAAACCGAACTGTTGGGTTGCTGGTATTGGTAGTAGGAAACAATCTTTAACGCTCGTTCGCGGTACTTGGCATCACTGCCCTCGGTATTGTCTTGTTTTCTATATAAATCTTCTCCAACAGTACTGCCATAATCTAAGACACTTGCATCTCTCTCGGTACTGTTTACTACTTTGTCATTACTTACCAAAACGCCTTCTGCAGGACGACCTTTGACACCGAATAAAAGATTTTCGGAATTAAAATTAGTGACCGAATGACCAAAAGTACCGATAATAGTGCCTTGTGATAAATTGGTTCTATTCAAAAAAAACTCTCGACTCGATCCATCAAAATAAAGTCCTGGATTAAAATTGAAATACCGTCCTACATTGTTGTATTCCGTTGTTGTGTTCCATTTATTTAATCGAACTCCATCTGCGGCATAATCCTGCCAACTAAATGTAGCATTTGGCAATCGGGAGGTCTTGAACCAAACTTGAGCACCAGAAACACCTCCGGGAGATTGACAATAACCCACAAAAACACTCCATAACATTACATTCCAAATCAAGAAACTAGGCGTCTTATTCATACAACATCATTTTTTATCGTTTGTCAATATCTTAGTAGGTTTTATCTTGACTGAAATATTTTTCTAAAAATCAATAAATTTTTAATAAATCTATGTTAATATTCTATATAAAGACTAGCTATGTCGTTAAAAAGCCAATATACTCGATGAAGTGTAAACATTTGTTATTGAGTGAAGTATGTTTTTTAATTAAAGGAACAGATTGGGGAAGTTTGTAATAATTTGTCGCAAAAACAATTGAGTTCTGCTTTGTAAAACACAATAAATAAAGGAGCACTTTTTTGTAATCTTATTTTATTGAAAAAAAGACAGAAACAGAATCTATTTTAGGGCAAACGCGTTTAAACTTTTTGGTTCTACCCTCAATTGTGTGGGTACAAATTTTGACACGAGCCGAGCCAAAGCGAACAGACGAAGCAATTTCACGAATTCTATTTAAAAATACTATTACACAAATATCCTTGGTGTCAATAAATTGGTGCAATTAAAAAAGATCTTTTTTAATTGCACCAATTTGTGCAATTCGTGTTTGCTTTTTTTAAAATAATTACAAAACCCACACAATTCGGGGTAGAACCTAAGAATTGAATTAAAAAACACATTTTATACAAAAAATAGTATTCATTTAATTCGATACTAACCCAATCTCGAGTAATCGATACAATCGACAATACTTCCGAATACACTATCAATTATCAGAATTTTCTACTTTCTTAAAATTGCTGTAAATTGTTGAAATCAGTGTTGAGTTTTGTTAAAAATTGTACTTTTGCCCAATAAAATCCTGCATTGAAAAAAACACTCAAAATAGGGCATCGAGGTGCCAAAGGATACGAACCCGAAAACACATTGCTTTCTTTTGAGAAAGCATTAGAGATGCAAGTAGATGGTATTGAATTGGATGTGCACTTGAGTTCTGATGGAGAAATCATGGTTATTCACGACGAAACAATAGACCGAACAACTAACGGAAAAGGGTTTGTAAATGCACTATCTTTGCAAGAATTGAAAGCGTTTCGAATAACAAGCAAAGACGCTCCAAGAGTTCTGCTCAAACCAGAGTTGCAAATACCGACGCTGAGAGAAGTTTTTGATTTGGTTAACCAAGATTGTTTTATTAATATTGAACTAAAAGGAGTGAACACGGCAGAAAAAGTGTTGGAATTAATCGAAAGGTATGTCACTAAAAAAAAATGGAACTACGACCGTTTTTTGGTTTCTAGTTTTGATTGGAATGCCTTGCAACAAATTCGATTTTTGAATTCGGATGTGCCCATCGGGATTTTGGCAGATACCAATTTGGACTTGGCTTTTTCATTTGCCAAATTTATGAAAGCCGAAGCCATTCATCCGTATTTTCGTCTTTTAACCCAAGAAAATACCGCTCAAATGCAAGCAAAAGGGTTGCTGGTTTTTCCTTGGACAGTTAATGAAATAGAAGATATTAATAAAATAACAGCATTTAAAGTAAACGGAATCATCACCGATTTTCCAAATAGAGTTTAGACATAACCTTTGCCAATCCCGATAGGAATTATCGCGATTGACAAAGGTTTAAATTAAAAACATGAATCAAAATTTCGATATTATAATTGTTGGCGGAGGTGCCGCAGGTTTTTTTACGGCTATTAATATTGTAGAGAAAAATCTAAAGTTAAAAGTTGCCATTCTAGAAAGAGGATCCGAAGTACTGGGAAAAGTTCGTGTTTCTGGAGGTGGACGCTGCAATGTAACCCATGCCTGTTTCGAACCCAACGAATTGGTAAAATATTATCCGCGCGGCGAAAAAGAATTGCGCGGTCCATTTCATCAATTTTGTTCAGGAGATACCATTGAATGGTTCGAAAAACATGGCGTTGAGCTCAAAATTGAAGAAGATGGACGCATGTTTCCTGTTTCGAATTCTTCTCAAACCATTATTGATTGTTTTTTGAAAGTCACTCAAAAATTAGGCATTGCTGTACTAACGGGACAAAGTGTTCAGTCTACCTTCAAAAAGGACAATTTTTGGAAAGTCGAAACACAGAACGAAAACTATATTGCAGAAAAATTGGTTCTTGCCACAGGTAGTAATCCGAAAATTTGGGAAATGCTTCAACAGCAAGGTCATGCGATTGTAAGTCCAGTTCCCTCTTTATTTACCTTTAATATAAAAGATCCCCGAATCAAAGAATTACCTGGCGTAGCGGCTCAAGTTACTGTAAAAGTCAAAGACACCAAATTGGTTTCAACCGGTCCATTGTTAATTACCCATTGGGGAATGAGTGGTCCGGCAATTCTCAAATTATCGGCTTGGGGAGCGAGAACTTTATTCGATAAAAACTATCAGTTTACCATATTTGTAAATTGGCTCAACGATGTTGATACCGAAGATGCCGAAAAAGTTTTAAAAACCTTAAAACAAGAACACGCCAAAAAAGCCGTTTCCAAAAAATCTCCTTTCGATTTCCCGAATCGCTTGTGGGAAAGTTTGGTTTTAGCATCCAATATTGAGGTCGAAACAAAATGGGCGGATTTGTCTAAAATTCAGTTACAAAACTTAGCCAATCAATTAACAAACGGAACTTTTCAAGTAAACGGAAAAAGCACTTTCAAAGAAGAGTTTGTGACTGCAGGCGGAATCGATTTGAAAGAAATAAACTTCAAAACCATGGAAAGTAAACTGCATGAGAACCTTTATTTTGCTGGCGAAATTGTAAATATTGATGCCATAACTGGTGGATTTAATTTCCAGAATGCTTGGACAAGTGGGTTTATTGTGGCAGATAATTTTAGTAGTAAGAAATAAACTTTTAGTTCTCAGTAACACAACGGAACGCTAATTTCTGATGCCAACTATAGTAAACCTTAGAGAATATAAATATTTAGATACCAAAAGGCAGTAATTAAAAATCACTGCCTTTTGACAAATACGCTACTATTTGCTTAACCTCTAAACCGACAATACTTTTAATGAGGGAGTATTTAAGTTCAAATATTTTTTGCCATTTGAGATAGAAGTATCTGCGGTATCTAACTCTAATACAAAACGATAGTTGTAAACACCCTCTGGGAGATCATCAATTACCACTCCAGCCCAGTAATAATACACGGGTGTATATTCTGATCGTATTTTATCCGGACCTCCAATAATTTTTAAATCGTCGCAAACTTTAAAGTTGGCAACATCTGTTCCGTCTTCGTTGGTAAAAACGATATTGTTAATCTTAACCGATAGAGGCCAAGTCCCATCGGGTCTTTTTGCACTATCCATAGCATAAATAATCCAGTTGAGTACTTGTCCTTGTTTGCAAACAGTTTGCAAGTCATTTGTACCTTGGTTGCTACTGTTTGTATTGTTGTCCATCATGTACACACAGTTGTCTAAGCTATTGGTGTAGTCTGCTTTCTCTACGTCTACAAATGTGACAAGGTTTAGTTGTACCGAGTTAAATTTGGAAGATTCCGCTTTTTTGTTATTTATTACTGCACTCATTTTTTTGATTTTATATGGTTAATTAGTCTTTGTGCCAATTAAAGAAGGGGTGTTATATAGGTCAGTACTAATAATAGTGTCTTTATTACCGAAAGCGAATGCAATAGAATATGGAATTTCCTCTATATCTTTTAGCACAATTCCTTCCCAATACGTCACATCAGATCCTTCATAAGTCTGTAAAACAGGTTCGCAAACGGTTTCGTCAATTATAATTGCTTTAATTGCTGAATAGGATTCTGGTTCCATTGGCATGATTGTCCATAACAGGGAATCTCCCTTACTAACTTTGGTTTTCAAGCAGTCTGTTCCTAAACCTTGGGATCCACCTGTTTTATTGTTGTCAAATAAATAAATATTGTAATTTAAAGACTCATTGGCTAAGGCTCCAATTACATCTACTACTGAAACTATCGTTATTGTTTTCATAATTTTTTAGTTTAAATTAGGCTTATTCTACCCTTAAAGAATTGGTAGGTAGGTACATCCTTCTTTTGTAAATCCATTTATCATGGGTGCGGTTGTTACTTCAATTGTAGCATCGTGAGTAAAATACAGGGGTTCCCAAATAAGTTCTCCTTTTTTTAAAACGGATTTGTACAATGTGATGTGCATGGTATAGTTGTAAGTCCCTAGTTTGCTGCCATCTGTAGAAGCACTCCAATACCAACCGTCTTTTATTTGAACGGGTGTCCCATATTGAGCGGGGTAAATCACTCCTTGATCGACTGCTTCGCCTGTTATATTTGTGATTTGAGGGACAAAATGGGTGATTTCACTAGCTGGATTATTTTGACTATTAGTAAGTATAGTACCCCCTAAGCTCATTAGTTTTGTTCCTGTATCATTAATGATTCCAAGTTCATTTTTTATTTTCAAATTTTTCCCAACGTTAGCTACCAATGCAGAAAAATTGGGTGTTTTGTCTTTTGTAACACCTTTTGCAACACCTTCTGCTATACCTTGCAATATTTTTAAATTTTGTACATCATGCTTTTTAGAAAGTGTAATAGCATGATTTTTTGGTAATATTGGCGACATTGCAGCTATAGGATAGGGCAACCAATTGAAAACATAGGCTCCGGATTGTGAATTATCAATCCAATGGAGACTGTTTACTTTTGATGTTAGATGCGGAGTTCCTTCTCCTGTAGAGCCTTCGGTTTTTAGATTGTCTATTAAGTAAATGTTTCCGTCGAGTGAATTAGCTTTTGCAGCTGCTTCCGTATCGATCATTACTATTATGGTTATCTGCTGCATAATTTCTAATTTAAGTTGTTGTTGTTTTAGATTCTTTTCAATGAAGAAGTTTCTATATGTAAATTGCTGTATTTCCCTTCTCCCATTTGAAGCTCTAATCTGTAATTGTATTCTAATCCTGGAACAAGATTTTGAGGGACATAACCTGTCCAATCAAAACGATCTAAATTATCATAATAAAAGACGTTCTGTTCTTCGCTTTTTGGGGCTTTGTCTTCAGCAATAGTTTCTTGATTTAATTCTTGATTAATAGCTGAAGTAGGCAATTCTGGTAGACAAACGGAATCGTCAGATAGTGTTTGTCGGTCTATAAGAACTTCTTCGGTAGTCACTGCTTTATTGTTAGAACATCCTTCAAAAGGGATTTCTTCTTCAACGGGTTCTTCTATACATTCAGTATTGCTCAAAAACGTAATGTTTTTTATGGCAACTGGCGTTTGTAAATCTATTGCATAAACAGTCCAACGAATCAATTGTCCTGGAATGCATAGTGTAGTTAAGTGATCTGTGCCTTGATTAGTGCTCTCAAAAGAGCCATTGTCCATCAAAAAGACATTCCCTTTTAGGCTTTTGTCAGATAAAGCAGCAACTACGTCTACTGCAATGTTAATGTTTGTGGTGTATATCATAATTTATAAATTGGGTTTTAAAAAACATCTCGTATCAAAGGGACTTTGCCTACTGTTGTGGTAAATATTTTTTCGGAATCCTTGGGTACAAAATCGATGGCAAATTTGTAATCTGTTTTTGTAATTGCATTTGGATTAGCTTCGGATTTATTGAAAAGGGGGAGAGAATTGATTAAGGATTTAATAAAAATGTCTCTTAATTTTTCGTCATCTACCTCTTTTTTGAGTTCTTCATTATGTTTTTCGAACTCAGCTGTAGTTACCAACAGTGTTAGAACACTGTTTTTTCTTTCATTTACGAATTGTATTTCACTCGCTATTTGGGTTAAATCCATCTCATATTCTTGCTTTATACGTAAAGCAATATTTTCATAAGCCAAGGCGACAGAATATTGTGTATCTCTTAAGTGTATTACATCTCCGCTTCTTCCTGCAAATTCAAATTGTGTTGTTTTTAATGCTGGAGTGTCTAAATTTGGTCTTCGAATCATGCGGTCTCCTAATTTAAATCGCAAAATAGGAGCTTCATTTGCGTGTAAACGCGTAATAACCAATTCCCCTTCTTCCCCTTCGGATACCCATTTTCCATTCTCATCTACAATTTCTATTAGATGCAATCCAGGAACTGAAGCTAGTATTTGAGATTCTGCCTCTAATTGTAGTCCTATCGTTTCGGCTTGAGTTGCGGCAAAATAACTTAAGATAGATACATT
>JAYVGE010000348.1:0-19506 GCA_043772515.1 Flavobacterium sp.
ACCAAAGAAAAATTAAATGGTGTAGATTTTTTAAAAACACTTGTTATCATAAGGATATTTTATACTTTTGTGACTGTAAATATAATACTTGTTTAAAAAGGAAAGCCATAAGTTGAAAAAAGAATCTTTACAAGAATCTTTTTTAATCCGATTGACTTCCAAGAGGACAAATACTAAAACTAATTTTAAACATTATGAAAGCATTTTTTGAAGCAATACAATACTTATTTGTAGACATCTTATTTGCTCCACTTGATTTTTTACGCTCTTTTGAGCTAAAATCTTGGTTCGGTGCCAACACTATCAACTGGATTTTTATGGCCATTTGTGCTGCCGCAATGATTTATTGGATCAAACAATTGAAATTACACAAAGATAATAACGAAGAGTACCAAGATACTACGGCACATTCTTTCCTAAAATAAGACAAAAAATCCCACCCCTTCTGTAAAATTTAAACGCGCATTCTTTACTTTCTTCGAACCATTCGATTAAAATAAAGAAATGCGTGTTTTTTTTAGTAAAGGTTTTGAAATAAAGCCTCTAAAATTTGACGATGCCATTAAATCAAATCGAAACCAATGTCTCTTCTAAAATTCATCTTATCAAAATGTAATTTCGCTACATTTTTATAGGATGTATCTAATGCTTCCTCAAAATTTTTGCCATAAGAAGTAATTGCCATAACTCTTCCCCCATTAGAAACTACATTTCCATTCTCTAATTTTGTTCCTGCATGAAAAACAATCGAATCTGAAATCGTTTCTAATCCCGAAATTATTTTCCCTTTTTCAAAATCTTCAGGATAACCACCAGAAACAATCATAACGGTTGTAGCACTTCTCTCGTCGACCTCAAGCGTAAATTCGTCTAATTTTTCATTGGCTACAGCCAAAAACAAGGCAACCAAATCCGATTGCAATCTTGGCACCACCACTTCGGTCTCTGGGTCTCCCATTCGTACATTGTATTCGATCACAATTGGCTCGTTGTTTACATTAATCAAACCAATAAAAACAAACCCTTTGTACGCAATTCCGTCTTTTTGAAAACCCTCGATAGTTGGTTTTACAATGCGTGTTTCTATTTTTTCCATCAAAACTGCATCAACATAAGGTACAGGAGAAACGGCTCCCATCCCACCAGTATTCAACCCTGTATCTCCTTCGCCAATACGTTTGTAATCCTTGGCAGTTGGCAAAATTTTATAATTTTTTCCATCGGTTAGAACAAAACAACTCAGCTCTATTCCGTCTAAAAATTCTTCGATTACTACTTTTGAACTCGCTGCACCAAATTTTTGATGCACCAACATGTTTCGCAATTCGTCTTTGGCTTCTGCCAGATCAGAAATAATCAAAACTCCTTTTCCCGCTGCCAAACCATCGGCCTTTAAAACATAGGGAGGTTTTAGTGTTTCTAGAAATTCGCACCCTTTATCGACTGTTTCGGCAGTAAAACTGTCGTAAGCAGCTGTTGGAATGTTGTGTTTGATTAAAAACTCTTTGGCAAACTCTTTACTTCCTTCTAATTGCGCACCCCGTTTTGATGGACCAATAACTGGAATATCTTTTAAGGCTACATCATTTAGAAAAAAATCATAAATTCCTTTAACCAACGGATCCTCGGGACCAACAACAACTAACTTTATATTTTCCTTGATTACCACTGCTTTTACAGCTTCAAAATCGGTTGGGCTCATCTCTATATTATTGGCTATCGCTGCAGTACCCGCATTTCCTGGAGCAACAAAAAGTTGGTCACAAATCGGACTTTGAATCATTTTCCATGCAAAAGCATGTTCTCTTCCGCCAGAACCCAGTAGTAAAATATTCATTGTGTCGTGTTTTTAGTTGTCGTGCAAAAATAATTGCTTTTGGACTTAAAAAATAATTATATCCAAAAAAATTACTGCTTATTGATCATATAGTTGTTGGTAAATATTATTTTTGATGAAATATACACCCCACAGATGTTCCCACTTTTCGATTTAACCCTCAAAATAAATGGTTTCCCGATAAAAGAAGCCGAAGCCGAATTGCAAAAAATTGTGGTGCTTTCTCAGAAAGAACACCACGCTTTTGTAGAAGCAAAAAAAAAAGAAATCGTAAATTTTCATTTAAAAAACAATCCTTTCTATCAAAAATTAGCCAGTTCCTGCACTGCCGAAAACTGGAATGACTTACCAATCCTTACCAAAAAAAATCTGCAAATACCTTTATTAGAAAGGCTTTCTAAAGGCTATACCCAAAAAAACTGCTACATCAATAAAACCTCGGGCTCTAGTGGACATCCGTTTGTATTTGCTAAAGATAAATTTTGCCATGCCTTGACATGGGCTTCCAATAAGTACCGATTTTCTTGGTACAAAATAGACTTTAATACTTCGTACCAAGCTCGTTTTTATGGAATACCGTTAGATTTTTTTGGCAATCAAAAAGAACGCATCAAAGATTATTTAACCTGTCGCTTTCGGTTTTCTATCTTCGATTTATCCAATCCTGTTTTAGAAGGTTTCCTGAAGCATTTTGAAAACAAAAAATTCGATTACCTCAATGGTTATACGAGTTCTATCGTTATGTTTGCCAAATTTTTGCAGAATAAAAATATTGTTTTAAAAGAAATTTGTCCAACACTAAAAGTAGGTATGGTAACTTCTGAAATGCTTTTTGATGAAGACAAAATGTTATTAGAAAAACAATTTGGAATTCCAATTATCAATGAATACGGAGCTTCAGAACTTGATCTGATTGCTTTTCAGAATCCAAAAGGCGAATGGCAAGTAAATTCTGAAACTTTATTTGTAGAAATTTTAGACGACAATAATCTTATTTTACCTTATGGATCGGTAGGACGTATTGTAATTACTTCTCTGTACAACAAGGCGCATCCTTTTATCCGTTATGACATTGGCGATATTGGAATTCTCGATAAAAAAAGCACTCTAAAAAAACCTATTCTCAAAAAATTAATAGGCAGAACCAACGACATGGCGTTCTTACCAAGCGGAAAAAAATCGCCTGGACTTACCTTTTATTATGTAACCAAAAGCATCATTGAAGATGACGGTAACGTAAAAGAATTTTGTATTAAACAAACCAAAATCGATACCTTTGAAATTGAATATGTAAGTGAAAAAGAGTTGAATTTGGACGAAATACAGAAAATAGAACAAGCAATTGCTCGCTATCTAGAACCAAATTTAAAGTTTAGTTTTATTAGGAAAATCGTATTAGAAAGAAGCAATAGAGGCAAACTAAAACAGTTTACATCAATGCTTTAATCCTCTTAGTATACCAAGGTTTTATAAGCAATTGGGTAAATAAAAAACCAATCATGCAAAGGAGTGAAACAACCCTATTAAAACCATGAAAAGTAGTATAAACGGCAAAATTATGTTGCAACAACTCAAGTTTTGAAGCCGAAATTGAGTTGTCTCTTACTCTATAAAATGCTAAGCTTTCTGGAACGGATAAGGTCGAACCTGTTTTTTTAAGAAGCGTAAGCCAAAGGATCCAATCTTGTCTTTTTCTAAGAGGAGAAATTGCTATTTTACCATAATAAGTCACATCATAAATTCCGGTAAGATTGCCTACGTAATTGCAAAAAAACAACTGTAAATAGGTAAGTTTTCTGGGTGCTTCTACCCTTTTGTTCAATAGATTACCCTGTTCATCAATACAATCATAAAAAGAGAATGTAAAGGATAAGCTATTGTCTTTTAAGAAAACGAGTTCCTTTTCGATTTTTTGAGGTTTCCATACATCATCTGCATCCAAAAACGAAATATACCTGCCTTTTGCAACAGATAAAGCGGTATTTCTGGCTATGCCAGTGCCGGAATTTTCATTCAATACAATAAGAAAAATTCTAGGATCTAAGTCAGAAAACGCTTTGACAATAGCAGCCGTAGCATCCGAAGAACAATCATCGACAAGAATCATCTCCCAATTTTGATAAGTTTGATTTTGAACCGACACAATGGTATTAGCAATAAATTTTTCGGAATTGAAAGAAGGTGTTATAATAGAGACTAAGGGTGTTTCCATTTTAATATGCTTTATTATCACCTCTCAGTATGTTATGTATTGTATTAAAAATAATCTTTATATCTAATAAAATAGACCAGTTTTCCATATAGAAAATATCGTATTTTACTCTATTAATGATGTCCTTGTCCGATTCTACCTCACCCCGAAAACCTTTGGTTTGTGCTAGTCCAGTAATACCAGGTTTTACAAAATGTCGCACCATAAACTTATTTACTTTAAGGGCATATATTTCGGTAACACTAACCATATGGGGGCGAGGGCCAATAACAGACATATCACCGATTAGTACATTGAAGAATTGTGGTAGCTCGTCTATGCTCGTTTTACGAATAAACTTACCCACCTTGGTAATTCGAGCATCATTTTTGGAAACGGTATTCAAATGCGCTTCATCGTTTAGTTCCATCGATCTAAATTTGAAACAATTGAATTCTTTATAATTTAAGCCGTTTCGTTTCTGCACAAAAAACAAAGGTCCTTTTGTTTCGGTCTTTATTATAATGGCCAAAATAGGAATCAGCCAAGATAGTATGCAAATAATTATGATTAAAGAAAAAACAATATCAAAAAAACGCTTAACTACTTTATTAAAAGTAGTGTCTAATACGATGTTTCTTAAAGATATTACGGGAATGTAATTGTAATAATCAAAAGTATAATTTTGGGAAAGTATCTGTTTTTCGTCTGGAATAAATTTCAGCGTTTTCATGTTATTATCAGCAAAATGAATAATTTCATTTATCTGAATGCTTGTAAAATCTGCCATTGAACAATACATTTCATCAATTTTACTTTTTAAAACAAAATCAAAACAGTCTAAAATCTGCTGTTTCTTGATGTTTTCTACCTTAAATATTTTTATTAGTTTGTAGCCATAATCTGGATTTTCTAAAAAAAAATGTTGCAAAGGCGCAGTACTTTTACTGTTTCCGAAAAGAATAACCGTTCTCGAATTTCCGCCAAAAATAACCCTATATTTTTTTAATAAATAGTAAATTGATAATTTGAAAGCCAGAATAAAAAACAATACTGTAGCAATATAGGCAAATACTGTTTTGAAAGTATAGTTAACCTCATAGAAAAACAGGATAGAAAAACAAGCCGTTGCAAATAATAACGCTTGTTTTAAACTACAATTTAAAATAGAAATTACTTTGGTGTATCGATACACTTCGTAAAAACCCAAATTGATAGCAATAATCAACCAAGTACATCCTATAAAAATAGGATAAGTACTAATACTAGTAGCCTCACCGATAAAAAATATCGAAAAACCAATGACAATTATTAAATCTATACTATATAAAAAAGGGCGTATGTACCCTGAATATCTACCCGTTTTTGTCTTCACAAATTTATTTTTATTTTTTTACCATGTATTAAACTAAAAAGAATAAGATTTATTTCATGTAATATTAATATGTTTAAAATTTTACTAAATTTTAAATTAATTTACATTTTTTTAACGCTTGTAATTGAAAAAATAATACTAAAAACCCAAAATAAAGAAAAGTTTATTTTGAATATATTAAGTCAATTACAAAAAAGTATTCCTTAAAGCGTAATGTATTTTGAGAAGTCTTTGTGTTCTTCCTTTGCTAATTCCTCTGTTGATAATGATTTGAAGTAATCATAGGTTATTTTCATCCCTTCGGCACGATTGACTTTGGCTTCCCACCCTAATAAATCTTTGGCTTTTGTCGTATCTGGCTGACGTTGTAAAGGATCATTAACAGGCAACGGATGGTACACTACTTTTTGATTGGTTCCTGTGAGTTTTATAATTTCATCCGCAAAATCTTTGATAGTAATTTCGTCTGGATTGCCGATATTTACTGGATAAACATAATCGGAATGTAATAATCTAAAAATTCCTTCTACCTGATCGTCTACATAACAGAAAGAACGGGTTTGCATACCATCTCCAAAAATAGTCAAATCTTCGCCTCGAAGTGCCTGACCGATAAAAGCAGGAATAACACGACCGTCATTGAGTCGCATTCTTGGTCCGTAAGTATTGAAAATTCGAACAATTCTAGTTTCTACACCGTGAAAGGTATGGTACGCCATAGTTATCGATTCCTGAAAACGCTTTGCCTCATCATAAACCCCGCGTGGTCCAATGGTGTTTACATTGCCATAATATTCTTCGGTTTGTGGATGCACCAACGGATCTCCGTACACTTCTGATGTCGAAGCAATAAGAATTCTTGCTTTTTTTACTCTTGCTAAACCCAAAAGATTATGAGTTCCCAAAGAACCTACCTTTAAGGTTTGTATTGGAATTTTCAAATAATCTATAGGACTTGCCGGCGATGCAAAATGAAGTATATAATCTAGTTTTCCGGGAACATGAACAAATTTGGTAATATCGTGATGATAAAACTCAAAATGCTCTAGTTTGAACAAATGTTCTATATTTTTTAAATCTCCTGTAATCAGATTGTCCATGCCGATAACATAATAACCTTCTGCAATAAAGCGATCACATAGGTGAGATCCTAAAAATCCGGCTGCTCCTGTAATAAGTATTCTTTTCATAATGTAGGTATATTTATATTTATATGATATAAAATTCGCATAGCTGCATGATCCTTATCGCATCGATTCCTATTCTGTTTTGATAATCGATAATTTTCTATTGCGACCCATTTAGGGTCATGCTTATTTCATATTTCTAAATAATTAGATTGGGACAGATTGGGTTTGTAAATATCCCTTTGTAAATTTGTTGAATAATATCATCTAACATTTTACATATAGCAAATGTAGTTGAACTCTGAATTATAAAAAACACTTTCCTTATTTAAGTTTTAAGAAAAGCTATAAAAATCATTTAATTTCTATATAAAAGAAGGTTGGAAGGCTATTTTTGTAACGTTAGCACATTCCAACCCTTGACAAAATTTGTTGTAATACCAAACCAGATTTTTTTCTTAAAGAAACGAGCTTGTGGTTAGGCTATAGCTTATCTACGTTAAAAATCTGTTCCAATATCTTAATGGTAATCAAATAAGTCGGCTTTACTCCTGTAGTTCCTAGACCTCCAGAAGCCAGTGTACTTCCTGTTTCTAGGGGATTATCCGACGCATAATAGGCATACCTCACTTTGATGTCATGCGGAACACTTTTTCTTATTTTTGATGCCGATTGAATGGCTTTTTGATAATAAGAACCTTCCATTTCAAGACCAATTATTCCCCAGGTCGATTCGTGAAAGAATTTTAATAAATCTCTATTTTGTAAAGAAGTCCCTAAAACAGTAACCATTGGTCCTGCAAAAACGGCAATGTCATTGCCTTCGAACATTTCGGCTGTTAATTCGTTTTCGAAAAAATAATTATCCGCAGTTCCCTCATTGATATGTGCATTCGGAATCATGATATCTCCTTTTCCTCCTTCTAGAATTCCTGCTTTCCCCATAATGGAAACCGACTCTACATTGAGTAACGTTTCCTTTTTATACGGTTTTAACAATTCGTCGATTGTTTCGTAGGCTTGCTCCCCGAAGGCGTAATCCATAACAATTAACACTGGTTTTTTGTCTCCAAAATTGGCTTTCGGAAAAGACGTTTTAGCCCAATCTATCTTAGCTGTATCAAAAATTTGCACATCGATATTGGTTCCAGAGGTATCTGGCAAGAATATCATTCCTTGTTTGAGTGCCACTTCTTCTACCTGATTTCGAACAGCATTCGCACCGGATTTACTGAGTTCTTCATAAATAAAGAAATCAGACTTATCTTTGAACTTCGTTTTTAGAACGGGCGTAGCAAAAATAGAATTCATCACACTATGCATATTGGCACTAATCACATGAATAGGTCGATCCAAAAGTTGATTAGCTTTTAAAACTTCTTTGATATTAGTTGCCCAAATTTCGCCGTGAATGTGGTGCCCTAACCGCTCTCTCAAAATAGGACTAAAGGTTATCGTTCTCTTGCTATTATCGATAATTTCTTCAATCGCTAGTTTTCCAAGCCAAAAAATAACATGCAAGAACCGGTCTGGCGAAGTGGCAGATCCAAAGGCATCATAAATATCTAGAATTTCCTCAAAAGTTCTTCCAAGAATGTTAGCCGAATGAGAAATCGCCTTTTCTTTTTCGATAAGCGTTAGTTTTTTGTTTTGAGAAACTGCTTGTTCGAGTTTCAACCAATCGCGAGACACTTCTCCTGCGTCGTCTAGTAAAACTCGATTTCTAATTTTATGTGACTCTATAAAAACAAACGTCAAATGGGTCAAAATATCATAAATGTCCGAACGTCCTCGGGTAATCTCTACATTCATTTGTTCTTCGTCTATTCGATAGCAATTTCTTCTTCGTTTTGGAGGAACAATCGACTGAAAATGAGATTTAGAATACCCTTCTTCTGAAGTTAAATTGATAAATCTACATTCCTCAATTCCTACAGGAAGGCGCTCAATAACGTATAAAAGTCCATTTAACTCTACTTTTTCTTCGGCAATATTTCCATAAATTTCAGGTCGTAATGCCAATAATGCTTCTCTTAATGTGTCTCCAGAAATTCCCATTGGTTTGTAAAAACCTCTGTTAAATAAATGGCGCATTGTAATGTACATTTTCTCAATCGCTGCCGATGATTCTTGTGCTCGTGTTCGTGATATGTTTTTGGTCTCTTTCATTCTTTATTATTTTCTAAAATTTAAATGTAGCTTTTTTATTTTTTGAATAACAAATCCACAATCTTTCTATCGTTGGAAAGTCGCGGAATCTTGTTTTGTCCCCCAAATTTTCCTATCGATTTCATATACTCTTGAAATCCATTTTTGATTACTTTGGTAATGACCAGTTTTTTCAAAACATTTCCTACTATCAAATCATCATAATACATGTTTTGTTTGCGCATGGCATGGTCTAACGCTTGCGCAAAAGTATCGCAGTCTTCGGGTTCGTTTTCAAATTCGATAAACCATTCATGATAAGGTAATCCTTCGGTAGGTGTGATTTGAGGCGCCACAGTAAATTCATTTACTCGAACAGTCGTTCCAATCATGGCTTCCTGCAAAGCGCATTCGACTTCTTTCCCAATAACATGCTCTCCAAAAGCCGAAATATAATGTTTGATGCGTCCCGAAACTATAATTCGATACGGTTTCAAGGAAGTAAACTGTACTGTATCTCCAATATTATAGCCCCAAAGCCCTGCATTGGTCGAAATTATTAAAACATAATTAACCCCCAACTCCACTTCTCCTATGGTATGTCGCTTTGGGTTTTGAGTATAAAAGTCTTCGCTTTTTATAAATTCATAAAAAATCCCCGCATTCAGCAGCAGCAACATTCCCTTTTCTTTTTGAGAATCCTGATAGGCAAAAAACCCTTCTGAAGCAGGAAATAATTCAATACTATCGACTTTTTTTCCTATCAGATTTTCGAATTTGGCGCGATACGGTTCATAATTGACCCCTCCGTAAATAAATAAATTGAAATTCTTAAAGATTTCGCCTACGGGCTTCCCTCCTCTTTGCGCCAGCTTTTCAAAATACATCTGCACCCAAGAAGGAATTCCAGAAATGACGCTCATGTCTTTGTCAAAAGTTTCGTCTACTATTCTATTTACTTTGGTTTCCCAATCTTCGATACAATTGGTTTCCCACGATGGCATACGGTTTTTCTGAAGATATTTCGGAACAAAATGAGCTACAATACCCGATAATCGCCCTAGTTTTACTCCGTTTTTTTCTTCTAGAATCGGACTACCTTGTAGAAAAATCATCTTCCCGTTTACAAAATCGGCATTCCCCGTTTCGTGTATATATAGTAAAATAGCATTTCGAGCGGCTTCGATATGATATGGCATCGATTCTTTGGTAAGCGGAATGTATTTTGCACCCGATGTAGTACCCGAAGTTTTAGCAAAATAAAGCGGTTTACCTTTCCAGAGAATATTCTCCTCTCCTTTTACCACTCGATCAACATAAGGTTTCAAGGCCTCATAATCCCGAATAGGAACCTGATTAGAAAAATCTTCAAAGGTGTTTATGTCATCAAAATGATGATCTTTTCCAAATTGGGTATTTTTAGCCTGTCTTATTAATTGCAAAAAAACCTTTTTTTGGGCTTCGACTGGTCTTCTAGACCAAACTTGTGTTTTTTGGTATATTTTTAGTGCAAATAATTTTGCTGCACGCGATTTTATTGACATTTTTTACTGCTGATTTTAATTTTTTTATGCTACAAAGACGCTAAAACACAACGTTTTTATTTTAAACGGAATACTATTTTAC
Source organism: Flavobacterium sp. (assembly GCA_043772515.1). GTDB lineage: Bacteria > Bacteroidota > Bacteroidia > Flavobacteriales > Flavobacteriaceae > Flavobacterium. The sequence goes on from JAYVGE010000348.1 coordinate 10,305, forward strand.
TGTTTCGCGTTTCGATTCCTTCTCTTTGGGGAGGCTTTTTCTTCTTTGGCAACCTCTTCTCTCAAATTCATCTCCTTTGATGATGCTGTGAGATCTGCCTCTTCAATCGGTTCTGCATCAGAAGCTAATATCGAATCTTTATTGAACTTTGCATAATCTAACTTTCCGTTCAATACTTTTTGAATCGATTGAATGTAAAGCTCATTCTTCTTCAAAGCCAATGTCAACGAATCCGATTTCAAAGCCAAAACAGTCGCATCTGTTTTGAGTTTAGAAGACGAATATCCTGGTATGAACTCTCGCAAAGGCGTAAAGGCAATGATTATAGTAGTAATGGCTATCAATAAAATAGCACTTACCGTGACCGAAACAAAAACACTCATAATGTTGAGCTTGAAAGAAAAAATTTCTTCAAAAGTTTCCTCATTCAAAATAACTAATCTGTTTTTTATGAGTAACTTATTAAAAAAAACTTTGCTTTTTAATCTTTTATCAGGCATATACTATTGTTTATGTTACAAATATAATAATTAATAGTATTGCTAGTACCCGTCATTATTCATCAAATTGCTTATTCATCGATTTATTTTGGTGCAATTTTGTATTTTCATTAACCAAATAAATGAATTAAAATGAGTTTGAATTAAGGAATTCTATATACCTTTGCAGACAGATTAATTACAAATTTGCTTAGGCACAAACTATTGTATCATGGGAAGATTAGGAGCAACAGAAATAATTTTAATAATTGCTGTTATTTTATTAATGTTTGGAGGTAAAAAAATTCCAGAATTAATGAAAGGTTTAGGAAGTGGACTTAAAGAATTCAAAAATGCAGCCAAAGAGAACCAACCGGCTGACAAAAAAGAAGAAGAAGAAAAAGCTAAATAATAAAATTACCGATTTTTTTAAAATTCCAAATTCCAATTGTATTAATTGGAATTTGGAATTTTTTTATCTAATTTTTAATCACCATAGTCAACTGAATCCTCTTTCTATCTTCATCAACTTTTATAGTATAGTAATGTGTTAATGCAATTTAACCACTTCATTCACATCACTAACAAAACCTGCTTTGAGTTGAGAAATAGGAACTAGTCCGCTTTCTTTTCAAAAAAAGAACGAAATAATTATTGACCTAATTTGAATAAATTTCAAAAATATCGTTTTCTTTAGAATTAACAAACTGGATTATTTTCTCTTTGTTTTCTAGGACTAAATCGAATAATTTCTTGGTGTCAAGATTGTAAGTTTTGAGATAAATTAATTTGGGTGGTGCTTTTCTCAAAAGGACAATTTTCTCAAAATCATCATCTTTGCTTATTATTGTAAAACCAATTTTTTTAGCATAATTCCAAATAGAAATATCAGTGGCTGGTTGTGCAATTTTTAAATCGGATACATGAATAATTTCTTCGAAAATTGACACAAGCATTTTTTTCATTCTCCAAGATAAATTTTCGTCTAACAATAATTTCATGATGTAAATGAAATCTTAGTCATACTGTCTCTATAGGCAGCAAACGCAAGTGTTGCCATTATTTTCTCTTTATCCAAAGAAGGAAAATCTTCAATAATTTCATCTATTAACATTCCAGATGCAAGATAAGATAATACATCCGAAACTGTAATTCTTGTACCAGTAACACACGGTTTTCCACTCCTGATTTCTGGATTTATACTGATGTGTTTTTGCCAATTTTCCATGATTGATTCTTTTGCTATTCAAATTTAATCTATTTTTTTGATTTTTTATTTAAATCACCATCGTCAATTGAATCCTCTTTCTGTCCTCATCCACTTCAACAACTTTTACAGTAACGTGTTGATGCAATTTGACCACCTCATTGACATCGCTTACAAAACCTGCTTTGAGTTGTGAAATGTGAACCAAACCACTTTCTTTGATTCCGATATCAACAAAACAACCAAAATTGGTAATGTTATTCACAATTCCTGGTAAAATCATACCAGTCCTAACATCTTTTATCGATTTTACATTAGGGTCAAATTCAAAAACCGTTGCTGCTTTTCTAGGATCTAATCCGGGTTTCTCCAACTCTTTAATGATGTCTTTCAAGGTCAATACTCCAATATCTGGTGTAATATAATTTTCGGGTTTAATCAAAGCCGTTTTTTCTTTGTTGGCAATCAAATCGTTTACAGTTAATTTCAAATCTTTGGCCATCTTTTCAACAATAGTATACGCTTCGGGATGCACCGCCGAATTGTCTAAAGGATTCTTGGCATTCGAAATTCGAATAAAAGCCGCCCCTTGTTGATAGACTTTTTCGCCCAATCGGGCTACTTTTTTGAGTTGTTTTCTATCGGTAAAAGGCCCGTTTTCGGAACGATAGGTTACAATATTTTCGGCCAGCTTCTCCCCTATTCCACTCACATAACTCAACAAATGTTTACTCGCTGTATTGATGTTAATTCCCACCGAGTTCACGCAACGAATTACGGTATTGTCAAGTTCTTGTTTGAGTTTGTTTTGATCCACATCGTGTTGGTATTGCCCTACACCAATGGCTTTGGGGTCAATTTTTACCAATTCGGCCAAAGGATCTGACAATCGTCGCCCGATAGAAACCGATCCCCGAACGGTAACATCATAATTGGGGAATTCGTCTCTAGCAATCTTAGAAGCCGAATACACCGAAGCACCCGCCTCTGAAACGATGAATACTTGTAACGGTTTGTCAAAAGCGATTTTCTTGATAAAGAATTCCGTTTCTCTCGAAGCGGTTCCGTTTCCTATCGAAATGGCATCAATTTGATACGCATTGACCATCGAACGGATTTTTTTCATAGCCATCGCTTCTTCCTTTTGCGGAGCGTGCGGATAAATGGTTTCGTTATACAGCAAATCGCCTTTCTCGTCTAAACAAACCACTTTACATCCCGAACGAAATCCCGGATCAATTGCCAGAATTCGTTTTTCTCCCAAGGGTGGCGCGAGTAACAACTGTCCTAAGTTATTGGCAAATACCTGAATTGAGTTAGCATCTGCTTTGGCTTTTGCTTCCTGCAATGCTTCATTCGAAATCGCAGGATTCAGCAAGCGTTTGTAACTGTCCTCTATCGCTAATTGCATATGAGGTGTGGTAGCGTTATCGCCTTTGAGAATCAATTCATCAATAATATTGTAAGCATCATCAATTTCAACATCAACTTTAAACTTGATAAAACCTTCGTTTTCGGCACGCATAATAGCCAATAATCGGTGAGATGGCGCTTTGGTTAGCGGTTCTGCCCATTCAAAATACTGATTGAATTTTTGGGCGCCTTCCTCCTCTTTTTTAGATTTAACCACCTTTGTTGTTATAGTCGCTTTACGCTCAAACAACCGTCTGAGTTGCTTTCTAACATAAATATTTTCATTGATCCATTCGGCAATAATGTCTCTTGCGCCTTGTAGTGCCGCATCTTCATTAATCACATTTTCATTGAGATATTGTGTCGCCAAGAAATCAACATCATCCTTACTTTGCGCCATAATGATCTTCGCCAAAGGTTCCAATCCGTTTTCTCGGGCCACATCGGCTTTGGTTCGTTTTTTCTTTTTATAAGGCAAATAAAAATCTTCTAATTCCTGTAAATCGAAACTTTTATCAATTTTAGCAAATAAGCCCTCGTTCATCGCTCCTTGCTCCATAATCGATTTGAGAATCGCTTCTTTTCGTTTTACAATGACTTCGTATTCTTTTTGAAATTTGGCAATATTCTCAATATAAACTTCATCTAGATTTCCCGTTTTGTCTTTTCGATATCGAGATATAAACGGAATAGTACAGTCTTCCTGCAATAATTGAACGGTGTTTTGAATGTTGATCGTTGCTGTGGCAACGTATTTTGAAATGAATTGTAAGTTGGTCATATTTTATAATTTTTAGTAAATAATGCGCGATTCTAGTATAATCTCGCATTATTTACAACTTGTATGATTTTATTATTTTTTCAAATTTTTTAGATCGAATAAAATTGTGTTTTATTTTATTTACTTGAATTTTTTCTAAAAAACCCAAACTTTCAAGATTATTCAAATCGGCTCTTGCGGTAAAATTTGAAATGCTAAATCTATTCCCAATTTCTTTACTGCTTAAAACTCTATCTGGGTCTTCGCTTAAAATTTTTAATATTTGGGCTTGCCTATCGTTTACCTTTGGAATTTTAATAAATTTTGCAGCCTGAAAAACTTCTTTTTGCTTTCTACCGATGTATTCTTTTAATCCAATGAATGCATTTTCCATTGTTTTTAAGTGATAGGTTATAAAATATGTAACATCATTGTCGTCATTTTCAGTATATAAAAAAGATTTTTCATATTGATTTTTAGTATCTTTAATTATAGTAGAAATGGCTAGATATTCCGTCAACCAATATCCGTTTTTCAACATATACCAATAAAACAATGCACGAGCAGTACGACCATTCCCGTCACTAAAAGGATGAATCCATCCTATCATAAAATGGATAATAATCCCTTTTATAATCGGGTGTATAAATGTATTTTGCTCATTATTAAAAAAATCACATAATTCATTAATTAAACTTTCAATTTCATTATAATTGGGTGGTGTATGAACCACTTCGCTATTGGTATAATTTACGACATAAATATCATTGTGCGCTCTAAAAACACCCTCTTCAACTTTGTTTTCTAAAGTGTTGTTTGAAATAAGATTGTGTATATACAGTAGCTTTTCGGGTGATAATTCGTCTGACTTATTATGCACAATGTGTTTCATCGTAACAAAATTATTCATAATCATTTGTTCCGATTTATTTTTGGGTTTTAACTCTTTTTGAATCATTTCTTTAGCCTTTTTTCTGGTCGTATTTGCCCCTTCCATCTGGCTACTCGAAATGGCTTCTTCCATAATAGAGCTTATCATAAACTTGGTTTTATCTGTTTCTGCAATGCCTACATTACTTCCAAGATTTCCACCAATATGCAAATCAAAATAATGCAAAAGCCGTTGTACAAAATCAGTAGTAACAAATTGAAACTTATTTTTACCAAAATGAATCGTTTGAGAATTAAGTGACCTTGATAACTTTATGGCACTCCAATATTCAAGTGGTGTTGCAATTTTTGCTTTATATTTTATTTTATCCCAATACAAATACGTATCATTAATTTCTTTTAACTCGCCTGAATCACGTAGTTGAGTAAACAATTTGATACTGTTTTCATCGTATTTAAAAGCAGGTGGTGGCTCAATCATACTAATCAATTTTATGCAAATCTAGTAAATAATGCGAGATTCTAGTAAAATCTCGCATTATTTACTAATATTTTTTTAAACATAAAAAAAGACAATACACTATGGCGCAGACTTCTTTCAATTCCTAAAAGATGCAATAATGTATTGAATCTAGGCTAAGATAACGCTGTCTGTCAAAATCTGAATTACATTAATAACCGAGAAATACCAAATTTCCTTTTCAGCATCGTAATGGCTACGTATTTTTTTCTGTTCAAATAATTTAATTGGGCTCATAATTTATACATTTTTAAGGCTTAAATAAAGACTCTAAATATAAGAAAAACAATAAACTTCTGCTATCTTTGACTCTTATTTTTATAGCAATGACACTATTTTTATATTTCTTTTTACTTGTTAATTTTATAGGGTTTATCGCAATTGCTTATGACAAACGTCTAGCAATTAGAAACAAAAGTAGAATATCTGAAAAAGCACTTTTGTTTTGGGTCGCGCTGGGTGGCACCATTGGATCATCGCTTGCGATGTCGATTTTTAGACACAAAACTTCAAAGACAAGCTATTTATGGAAGTTTTTCGCAATTCCATTGGTTCAAATTTTAATGGTTTACTTTTTATTCAAAAACAACATCATTAAACTATAAAATCCAAGTAATTCTCTTTGTTAACAACGGCATAACTCGCTTCCGGATACGCTTTTGCGAAAGCTCCTGGAATTTTTGCTTTTCTCTTTTCATTCCATTTGAATTCGTATGCACGAAGCAAACCATTTTCTTCTTCCAACCAATCTAGTTCTTGCTGATCGTAAGTTCTCCAAAAATAATTACTTACCGAATTCTGGTTGTAATTTTGATATTTTATACGTTCCGATGCTAAATAATTTTCCCATAAATCGCCCACATCATTTCGGGAATCCAAACGACTAAAATTCCCAATGATACCATTCCGAATCCCATTATCATAAAAATACCATCGACTCGATTTTGTTATTTCCTTCCGCAAATTTCTACTAAAACCGGGAACTTTATAAATCACAAAAACTTTTGAAAGCAGATCTAAATAATTTTCTACTGTGTTTTTCGAAATTCCCAATTGTCGTGCCAATTCCTGCAATGAAACTTCTTTTCCGACCTGAAAAGCTATCAATTTTAAGAGATCAAAAATTTTGTTAGATTGCTTAATTCCTTCAAAAACAAGAATGTCTTTTAATAAATAGGAATTGATTATTTCATTCAAATAATTTTGTTTGTCTTTCCAATCCGAATATTGTTCCAACTCGGGATAACTGCCAAAAAGCAATCGCTCTTCGAGTTTTCCTACTGTTTCTTTATAGTTTTCGTGCTTTGAAAATTCTAATTGCGCCAATGGAAACAAATAAATGGTGTTTTTTCTTCCCACCAAAGGTTCCCCTAACTTATTACTCAAATCAAAAACCGAAGATCCAGTAGCTATAATTTTGATTCCATCGATGCTATCTACAATCAATTTTAGAATCAAACCAATTTCTGGAATGTTTTGCGCTTCGTCAATTACCAATAATTCTACGTTTGCCAAAAGTCTTTTATAATTATTCACAGAACGCTCTTTTAGCAAATCGGCATCTTGAATATCTTCTCCATTGAGTTGCAAATAACTTTCTTTTAGAATCGTTGATAGATAATTTTTGATGAAAGCCGTTTTACCAACCCGTCTCGCTCCCAATAAAAGCAATACTTTGTTGGGTAAAACCTTCTTGGTAAATAAAGTAACTATTCCTCTTTCTAAAAAAAACATATTTATTTTTTTAAATTATATCATACAAATATAATCAAAAAACGTTAATTCAGTCAGTGTACTGACTGAATTAACGTTAATTCAGTCAGTACACTGACTGAATTACTACTTTTTAATCCGTTAAAAACAAAAAAAATACTTAATTCGAATGTTATGATTATCGAAATAAGTATTTTTTTCAAATTTATCTTAAAAAAAATTAACACATTTTGCTAATCTTATCCACTCTATTTTGGTGTCTCCCTCCTTCAAATTTAGTAGCTAAAAAAGCTTCAACAATTTCTACAGCTTGTGCAATAGAAGTAAAGCGAGCTGGAATACTAACAATATTAGCATCGTTATGTAAACGGGTTAAAACAGCAATTTCTTTTGTCCAACATAAACCAGCACGTATTTTAGCATATTTGTTAACCGTCATAGCAATTCCGTTACCGCTTCCGCAAATAACAATTCCAAAATCGGCTTTACCTTCGCTTACATCAATCGCAACTGGATGTGCAAAATCAGGATAATCTACACTATCAATAGTATCAGTTCCGTAATTTATTACCTCATGTCCTTTTGCTTGAAGCATAGCAACAATCGCTTTTTTATAATCTGGACCCGCATGGTCATTTCCTATGGAGATTTTCATTTTTTTAAAGTTTGATTTTTCAATACAAATTTAACCAAAGTTACTTATATATAGAACTAAAAATAAGTAGTAATTACTAATTTAAATAAGGTAGAAGTTGTTTGTTTAAAAAGTAAAATACAACTACTTGATTATTAGAAAATAGCTAGGTTATCAACATAACTATAAATTTACAATAAACTGGAAATCAATGGGTGGTATGTAATTAAAATGTTAATTTTTTGAATTGTTAATAGTAAAAGCTAACTACTTGATATTCAGTTAACCTTAAGTTAACAAAAAATGTTCATAACTTGAGATAGAATATTAGAAGTTTTTTTTGGATAATAGAATATAATAAGTAATCCAAAACCCACTTTAGAAATCCTAATTTAGTTTACTTAATTTTTAGAAAAGTTATCAATGGTTTAAATAAGGTTGTAAACAAAAAAATAAAAATCACTTATTTACAATTTACCTATTTTACGAATTATTAACAGTTGTTAATTAAATTTTAAAAAGTCTTTAAAACTAAATATTTACATATAAATAACTATGTTGATAACTCAATATAAAGAGACAAAACTTGATATCAATACATTTTTTTATAAATTTATAGCAACTATTAACACCCTATAATAACCATCAAAAAATTAATTTAATTTAAATTTTCTTTTTGTAATATATAATATATGTTGATAACATTTAAAATTTAAAAAATAAAAATTGGTGATTTTGAAATCATACAATAGAAAGTTTGGTATTCAAATTGTCTATAATTTCCTGTACCGTTTGAAAATCGTTTGGATGTACTTTGAGTTTAATGCCACCTAAAGCTGTCGAATAAAAAGGTGCTACAGCCAAAGTAGTTTCATTTTCGAAAAAATAATGAATTTCCTCTTGCTCTAGAATATGTTTTAGAACAACAATTTCGTACGAATAATTAAAAATAGCAATTGTTACAAAATCTTCCATTTTTATTGTTTTTATAAAGATACAACTATTCTTTTACGTTATATTTTCTTTAAAAAAGGGAGTCTTTATTGAAAACGACCAACTATTTCGTAATTTTATAGTTTTAAGAAAAGATGTATGAGTAAAAGATTAAGAAAGCCGGTAAAAAAAGGGATAGATTTCTCTGAAAAAATTCTAAAAATATTATCGCAAAGTGCTAATAAAGCATTCAATTATAAACAAATAGGAGCAAAGCTAGAATTAGATGATACTAAAAGTAGAAATCAAATTATAAAAGATTTGAAAATTCTAGCTGCTGCAAAGCTAATAATAGAGTCAGAACCAGGAAAATATTTAATAAAAGCGGTCAGTCAGGATTATTACGAAGGTAAAATTGACATGACAGGTCGTAAAACAGCTTATTTTGTTTGTAAAGATTTAGAAGAAGATGTTTTTATTCCTACAAATAATCTTCATCACGCTTTAGATAAAGATCTTGTAAAAGTATACGTTTATAACAAAAGGAAAGGAAAAAGACCAGAAGGTGAGGAAATTGAAGTTATCGAAAGAAACAAAACCGATTTTGTTGGAGTAATAGATATTCAAAATAATTTTTCTTTTGTTTCGACTG
>JAYVGE010000349.1:0-7186 GCA_043772515.1 Flavobacterium sp.
AATCTCTTTGTTGCAAAAGTACTTGTAAATGGTTTTTTTTGAGATGCACATTTCTCCTGCGATATCATCCATAGTAACACTCTTAAAGCCGAGTTTTAAGAATAATTCGGTGGATTTTGATATTATTTTATCTTTCATTTTATGGTTAAACTTTGGATTGTTTTTTTATTCTGGGACAAATATAGAAAGGAAACTTTGAATACCAAAAAAGTTTCCTTAGTTTTTTATTTTTTTTAACAGTATAGATTTTAAGTCAGCTTTAGAAACCAATAAGTCATATTTGAATTGTATCTTTGGGCTTTTGCAACTCACAATCGTATTTTATGCATGCTATAAGTCAGTATCAGGATTTTTTTATTACCTATTTGCAACGTCAAAACATTAATAAGCAACCCCAAAATCTTTACGAGCCCATTACCTATATATTAGGTCTAGGAGGAAAACGAATGCGACCCGTTCTTACTTTAATGAGTGCAGAGATTTTTGATACTCCTTATACAATGGCACTGCCAGCAGCAATGGCAGTAGAAGTTTTTCATAATTTTTCGTTAGTTCATGATGATATTATGGATGACGCACCTTTGCGAAGAGGCGAACAAACGGTTCATGAAAAATGGAATACCAATACTGCGATTCTCTCTGGAGATGGTATGCTTATTCTTGCATATCAGTATTTTGAGCAATACGAGTCTCAAGTTTTTCTCGATTTGGCTAAATTATTTAGCAAAACGGCCCTAGAAGTGTGCGAAGGACAACAGTGGGATGTCGATTTCGAAACCCGTACGGATGTCACCATTCTTGAATACCTAAAAATGATTGAGTACAAAACCGCAGTTTTGGTGGCAGCAGCTATGAAAATGGGCGCAATCATTGCAAAAGCTTCCGAAGAAAATGCCAATCTTATTTATAATTTTGGACTTAATTTAGGACTAGCCTTTCAATTGCAAGACGATTATTTAGACGCTTTTGGCGATCCTGAAACTTTTGGTAAGCAAGTTGGTGGGGATATTATAGAAAACAAAAAAACCTATTTATATCTTAAAACTTTAGAGTTTGCAACTGCCGTTCAAGTCGAACAATTGATGCTATTATTTACTATTCAACCTGAAGATAGTGCTACTAAAATAGCCACAGTAAAAGAATTGTTTCATGTCACAGGAGCTGCTAAGGTAACTCAAGAAGCTATCCAGGAATATACTTTTAGGGCTTTTGAGACTTTGGACAAAATGAATATTTCGGAAGACAAAAAAGGAATACTAAGAGTTTTTGGAGAGAATTTGATGGGACGAAATGTTTAAATAAGCAATTTCAAAAGTCAATAACAAAGGGAGTATAATATTGATTTTTTGAAATTACTATTAAAATTGTCATTGAATTTGAAATATGAATTTGAAAATTGAAAACTATGTTTATAGCACCAATAAATACCGATTTGCTGCTTGAAGAAGCTGAGAAAGAGACTTTGTACCTCCAGTTAATTGAGCAAATGAACAAGGATTTTAATCTTGCCAATGAAGGAATCGATTTTCCGTTGAGCATCACTCCAGAGGAATTAAAAATTGAGTTACATGAAAAAATCTACCGACTCATTCAATACAAATTTTCAGAATACCTCAATCTGTTGTATATTATCGATGTCTCTGAAGAGGAAATAAAAAAACTTGATGGCTCCGACTTGGTTGTTCTAGCCGAGCAAGTAGCGTATTTGATTCTAAAAAGAGAATGGCAAAAAGTCTGGTTTAGGAATAAATACCGATAATAGGTTGTGTATCGAAATTTTTTTTGATCGGCATTCTATAATTATTAATGAGACAAACAAAAAACTACATAAAACCATTTCATGACTAGAATTTTAATTTCTGAAACCTTAATCCAGACTAAAGAATTGGTGTTTGATGTCTGTGATTTCGAATTTAGAAAGACTGTTATAGAAAAAGAAAGCCTAGAATATGGCGCTTGTCGATTTGAACTCAATAATCTAAAAATACTATTTCGTGTTGCCAAAATTACGCCAACAAAAATCGGGCAATTCGTCACTTTGTGGAAAAGAAGTAAAAAAGGACCAATTGAACCCTTTAATTCTTCGGACAAAATAGATTTATTTGTTATTAATGTAAGAGCTGGAAATAGTTTTGGACAATTCGTATTTCCTAAAACAGTACTTTGCCAACAAGGAATTGTTACCAACGAATTAAAAGAGGGAAAAAGAGCTATTCGGGTTTATCCGCCTTGGGATAAAGCAATAAATAAGCAGGCGCAGAAAACGCAAAAATGGCAATTAGATTATTTTTTAGAAATCCCGTTAGACAAGCCACTCAATTGGAACAGAGCAAAATTGTTGTACTTGTCAGAAAACAAGCTTTAGTTTTAAAAGTAAACCCTTACAAACGGCATAAAGGCTTCGGTGTAAATGCTTTTGTTGTCGTTGTGAAGCACATCGTAACGAACACCAATAGTTACATTGTTCGATCGATATCCTGCGCCAAGATACAATCCTGTATTCCAGAAATTGTCAGAAAAATGATTTCCATTAGCCAATTTGTAAGTTGTGTTGATTCTTAATTGCTCTATTTCTGCCGAAAGTTGTATTTGTGGAATCGGATTTACAAGCCCGATCACGCTTCCTCCATAGGTATAGGTGTTGTAATAATTTTTGGATGCGATGTAACCTCCTTGCAAACTTAGTCCCACTGCAAGTATTGAATTTACATTGTATATCGCACTTGGAGAGAGGAAGATATCGGTATAGCCGGAGCCAAAATTAAGACCTACACCACCGCCAAATTGTACCTTATCCATAAAGCTATTTTGTTGCTGTGCCGATACAGAATTCGAAAAAAACAAAGCCAAAGCAATCAATAATGAATTCAACACGGCCGTAAAATGATTATTTTTCATGGGTATTGGGTTTTATTTAACAATTTAGGTTATAAAAGTATTCAAAAATTTATTGGATTATTGTATTTTTGCGAAACTATTTTAACAAAAAGTATATTCGATAACATTATGGATAGGTTTTCATTTTTAAACGCAGCACATACCGAATTTTTCGCCCAATTATACGATCAATATTTAGAAAATCCAGACAGCGTTGAGCCAAGTTGGAGAAGCTTCTTTCAAGGTTTCGACTTCGCAATGGCTTCGAACGATGGAGTAGAACAGGTACAACAAATAGCCGATTTCTCGATAAACAATACCGATTGTAGCTTGGTTTCGGATAAGCTTCAAAAAGAATTTAATGTTTTAAAACTAATCGACGGATACCGTTCCCGTGGGCATTTGTTTACCAAAACAAACCCCGTTCGAGACAGAAGAATCACTTCGCCTACGTTAGATATTGAAAATTTTGGTCTTTCGGCTTCCGATTTGAGTACTGTTTTTGATGCTGCCAAGGTTATTGATATTCAACCGTGCTCTTTGCAGGAGATAATTAGGCATTTAGATGCTATTTATTGCCAGCATATTGGAGTAGAATATATGTATATTCGTAAGCCAGAAGTGGTGCAATGGATACAAAACAAATTAGGTGTCAATGATAATCAGCCTCGTTTTTCTACAGACGAGAAGAAAGTAATACTTAATAAATTGAATCAAGCGGTTTCTTTCGAAAATTTCTTGCATACCAAATACGTTGGTCAAAAACGTTTTTCTCTCGAAGGTGGAGAATCTATTATTCCTGCGCTGGATGCTTTGATCGAAAAAGCAGCCGAAAAAGGAGTAGAGCAGTTTGTAATGGGTATGGCACACCGTGGTCGTTTGAATGTCTTAGCAAATATTTTTGGCAAATCTACCCAAGACATCTTCGGAGAGTTTGACGGTAAAGATTACGATCAAGAATATTTTGATGGAGACGTAAAATACCACTTAGGGCTTACAGCCGACAAAGTGACTAGTACAGGAAAGAAAATCAATATCAATTTGGCTCCAAATCCTTCGCATCTAGAAACAGTAGGTGCTGTAATTGAAGGGATCACAAGAGCAAAACAAGACAAATATTTTCCAGGCGATTTCTCTAAAGTATTACCAATCGCCGTTCACGGTGATGCCGCAATTGCAGGACAAGGTATTCTTTACGAAATTGTGCAAATGGCACAACTAGACGGCTACAAAACAGGTGGGACTATACACGTTGTAATTAATAATCAAGTTGGTTTTACAACCAATTATCTAGATGCGCGTTCGTCAACCTATTGTACAGACGTTGCCAAAGTTACGCTTTCGCCGGTATTGCATGTCAATGCAGACGATGCAGAAGCGGTGGTACATGCAATGTCGTTTGCCTTAGATTTTAGAATGCAATTCGGGCGTGACGTATTTATTGATTTATTAGGATATAGAAAATACGGACATAACGAAGGCGATGAGCCTCGTTTTACACAACCAGTATTGTACAAAATAATTGCAAAACACCAAAATCCACGTGATATTTATGCCGAAAAATTATTGGCAGAAGGGGTTATAGGTACAGGTTATGTAAAACAATTAGAAGCGGTTTACAAAGAAGATTTAGACGATAATCTTCAAGCATCTCGCAAAAAAGACTTAACCATCATTACGCCATTTATGAAAAATGAATGGCAAGGTTTTGCGCAAGTTTCGGATGTAGTAATGCTTCAAAAAGTAGATACTAAAGTAGCAAAAGATACTTTAAACGCCATTATAAAAACCGTTTCGAGCTTGCCGTCTGAAAAGAAGTTTATAAATAAAATATCAAAAATTGTTACCGATCGCAAAACAATGTACGATAACAATACTATCGATTGGGGAACTGCAGAAACATTGGCTTATGGGTCGCTTTTGACCGAAGGTTATGATGTTCGTATTTCTGGACAAGATGTAGAACGGGGTACTTTTTCGCACCGTCATGCGGTAGTAAAAGTCGAAGATTCTGAGGAGGAAGTAATTTTGTTAAACAATATAGAAAACAAAAAAGGGAGTTTCAATATTTTTAATTCGCATTTATCCGAATACGGAGTCTTAGGTTTTGATTATGGATACGCATTAGCCAATCCAAATGCATTAACTATCTGGGAAGCACAATTTGGCGATTTTAGTAATGGAGCCCAAATTATGATTGACCAATACATCTCTTGTGGAGAAGATAAATGGAATAATCAAAACGGAATCGTATTGTTGTTGCCTCACGGATACGAAGGACAAGGTGCCGAGCACTCTTCGGCCAGAATGGAGCGTTATCTACAACTTTGTGCCAGACAGAACATGTTTGTTGCCGATTGTACAACTCCTGCAAATTTTTTCCACTTGTTGAGAAGACAAATGAAAACCACTTTCCGTAAACCATTGGTGGTTTTTACCCCAAAAAGTTTATTGCGTGATCCAAGATGCGTTTCTACACAAGAAGAGCTGGCAAACGGAAGCTTTCAAGAAACAATAGACGATGTTTTGGTAAATAAATCCAATGTAAAAACGTTGGTTTTCTGTACGGGTAAATTCTATTACGATATTACTGCCGAGAGAGAAATTAACGGTCGTAAAGACGTAGCGGTGGTAAGAATCGAGCAATTGTTTCCTTTGCCAGTTGAGCAGTTAAAAGCAATTATAGCTAAATATCCAAATGTTGACGATTATGTTTGGGCGCAAGAAGAACCAAAAAACATGGGAGCTTATAGTTATATGTTAATGAATTTCGATTTCATAAAATGGAGATTGGCTTCGCTAAAAGCGTATGCAGCACCAGCTTCAGGAAGTTATACTAGAGCAAAACGCCGTCAGGCAGATGCAATACGTATGGTATTTGATAAGGATTTGTTTAGATAAATGCCAACTGTTTTTTACATAAATGGACTTCGTTTCTTCTTTTATAGTAATGAGCATTTGCCAAAGCACATACATATTGAAAAAGCAGAAAAAACAGCGAAGTTCAATTTAGAAAATGTTGAATTAGTAAAGTATTCAAGGTTTAACGCTACTGAGTTGTAACAAAATCGTAACTTAGTTGAAGAAAATCAAGGACTTTTAATGCAGAAATGGGATGAGTTTTTCAGTTATTATTAAGTCAAAGAATGCGATAGACATCGTTTTTTTAGATTCTAAAATGATTGTTTTTTTTTAGAAGATGGAAGAGAATTGTCAATTCCTTTGGAATGGTTTCCAAAGTTAAGAAAAGCAACAGAAGAGCAGTTGAATAAATGGAGATTCATCGGAAGTGGAGAAGGAATTCATTGGGACGAAATAGATGAAGATATATCCATGGAAAAATTATTAGAATAAAATAACACAAATAAAATTATAAAAGATGATTTTAGAAATGAAAGTCCCATCACCTGGGGAATCAATAAAAGAAGTTGAAATTGCAACTTGGTTAGTAAAAGACGGAGATTATGTAGAGAAAGACCAAGCCATTGCCGAGGTTGATTCTGACAAAGCAACTCTTGAATTGCCAGCAGAAGCCAGCGGAATTATTACGCTAAAAGCCGAAGAAGGAGATGCAGTTGCAGTAGGTGCAGTAGTTTGCTTAATTGATACTAGTGCAGCAAAACCATCTGGGTCTGCGCCAGCTGTTGAAGCAGAAAAAGTAGTAGAAGCTCCAAAAGCAGAAGCTCCAAAAGCCACTCCTGTCGCTACGACAACTTATGCTGCAAGTACGCCTTCGCCAGCAGCAAGAAAAATATTAGACGAAAAAAACATCGCTCCAGCAACCATTACAGGAACTGGTAAAGACGGAAGAATCACCAAAGACGATGCTGTAAATGCTGTGCCATCTATGGGAACTCCAACAGGTGGTTCTCGAGGTTCAGAACGTACAAAACTATCAATGTTACGTCGTAAAGTAGCCGAAAGATTGGTTGCTGCCAAAAACGATACCGCCATGTTAACGACTTTCAACGAAGTAAACATGACACCAATCAATACGTTGCGAAACGAATACAAAGACGCTTTCAAAGCCAAACATGGTGGAATTGGTTTGGGGTATATGTCATTCTTTACAAAAGCGGTTACAAGAGCCTTGGCATTGTTTCCCGATGTGAATTCTATGATGGACGGAGATTACAAAATCGCTTACGATTTTTGTGATATTTCCATCGCTGTTTCTGGTCCAAAAGGACTAATGGTTCCTGTAGTCCGTAATGCCGAAAACTTGACTTTCCGTGGAGTAGAAGCTGATATTAAAAGATTAGCTATCAAAGCACGTGATGGGCAAATTACGGTTGATGATATGACTGGA
>JAYVGE010000350.1:0-2958 GCA_043772515.1 Flavobacterium sp.
GCTGAGTCCGAAACATGATTTTTATAAACATCCCGAGTGGATGATAAAGTATGGTGGAAAATATTACTACAATCCCGCATTAGCAGATGTGCAACAGCATCTGACCACGGTGGTAGAAGAAGTTGTAAAAAATTATGATATCGATGCGATACATTTCGATGATTATTTTTATCCTTATGTTGTAAAAGGAGAAGATTTTAATGATACTGCATCCTTCCAAAAACAATCAAATGGGCTTTCTCTAGCCGACTGGAGACGGGCAAACGTGGCTACTTTTGTCAAAAATATTTCCTCTACCATAAAAAAAAATAAGCCTTGGGTACAATTTGGCATCAGTCCGTTTGGAGTTTGGCGTAACAAAACACTAGATCCAAAAGGATCAGTTACTTATGGGACAAGTAATTATGATGATTTATTTGCAGATCCTATGGATTGGATGAAAAACAATTGGATTGATTATATTGTACCGCAATTGTATTGGAGTATTGATTATAAATCGCCATCGTCGGTATCGTATGCAAAACTGATAAAGTGGTGGTCTGAAAACGTACCATCAAATACCGCTCTCTATATCGGGAAAAGCACCTATAAAATAAGAGCTGATTCTGATAAAAAATGGAATAATCCCTATGAAATGCCCAACCAAATAGACCTTGCTAGAAATTATGCAAACGTTCAGGGAAGTGCTTATTTTAGTGCCAAAGGATTAATCAATAAGAACCAAGATGTGGTTCAATTATTGCAAAAAAATCAATATAAATATCCTGCACTTCCGCTGGCAGTTCCTAATCTAAAAAAGAGTATCATCGATATTCCTACGATTAATGCTATCGAAAAAAACAGTATCAATTACAACTTCACGATACAGCATCCTTTGAATATTAAAGTAAGATATATTGTTGTTTATGGAGCCAAAAGAGCCTCGAAAATAGACAGTAAGGATCCGAGTCAAATTATTGATAAAATTGCTATCGACAAAGATAACGATTGCATTTTTATAACGTTACCTAATTACAAATTGGTAGATATTAAGACTTGTGCTATTACATTTGTCGATTTTTATGGCAACGAAAGTACACCAACCATTCAAGATTTACCGATAGAAACCAAAATAAACTAAAATACTTCTTTAAAAATGAAAACAGACAATAAACCCTGGTTTTGGATTCCTTTTTTGAACTTTGCTTCGGGATTTCCGTATGCTATAATCATATCGGTATCGGTAATTATGTATAAAAACTTAGGAATTAGCAACGAAGACATCGGTGTTTACACCAGTTTGTTATACCTACCGTGGGTTATAAAACCATTATGGAGTCCGTTTATTGATTTGTATGCCACCAAAAGAAAATGGTTTTTAGCGATGCAATTGGTCATTTCGATTGCCTTTTTTGTAGTTGGATTGACCATTCCTACGAACCATTTTTTTATGTTAAGTTTGGGTGTATTTTGGATGGCGGCTTTTGCTTCGGCATCCAATGATGTAGCAAGCGATGGCTTTTATATGTTGGCATTAGCCAAAGAACAACAATCTTTTTTTCTGGGAATCAGAAGTACTTTTTATCGACTTTCAATGCTTACCGCCAATGGATTAATCGTGATATTAGGTGGTTTTCTCGAAGAAAAATATGGAGACAAAAGCAAAGCTTGGTCGTACACTATGATAATTGTGGCGTTTATAATGGCGTTTCTTACCTTCTATAATTATTTTGCTACGCCAAAAGCAGAAGAAACCAAAGAGAAATCTGCCGAAATAAAAAACAAACAGCGTTTTGGATCCGTTTTTTCGACCTTTTTTCAAAAGAAGCAAATTGCAATTGTATTGGCATTTATTTTACTTTTTAGATTGGGGGAATCTCAATTATTAAAAATGTTAACACCCTTTTTAATTGATTCAAAAATAAAAGGAGGAATGGGATTAACAACCGAAGATGTTGGGATTATCTACGGAACATTTGGAGTTGCGGCTCTTGTAGTTGGCGGAATTCTTGGCGGAATTGCCATATCAAAACAGGGTCTGGGCAAATGGATGTTTCCTATGTTCTTGATTATGCATCTGCCCATAATTGGTTTTGTTTTACTGTCGCATTTTCATCCCACATCTATTTATTACGTTTATGTAACTGTTATTGCAGAGCAATTTGGTTACGGATTTGGTTTTGCTGCCTTTATGATGTACTTAATTTATGTAGCCGATGGCGAGTCAAAAACGTCTCATTACTCTATCGCCACAGGATTTATGGCTTTGGGTATGATGCTTCCCGGTATGGCGAGTGGTTTTATACAGGAATATTTGGGCTATGGCAATTTCTTTATTTGGGTGTTTTGTGCTACAATTCCTGGATTGGTTCTTTCTAGGTTTTTACTATTTCCTACAGATTTCGGGAAGAAAACAGAGGAAACAAAAACTTAATTATAGAATACTGACGACACAGATTTCACAAATTAGTATAGATTTAATTCGATTTAAAAAAAAACTGTGCTAATTATAAAAATTTGTGTCTCAACTTTAAGTATATAGTTGTATTAAAACTATTTCAAAATGACAATAGAACAAAAAATAGGACAATTCTTTTTTCCAGCTGTTTTTATCAACGACACAGAGGAGAATATTCAAGAAACAGAACGATTAATCAAAGAACACAACATAGGAGGATTGACGTTTTTTCATAGTAGAGCTAGTGCAGCAACCAATTACGAGAGTAATCAAAAAGTAGTGTTGCACGACGATAGTTGTCAACGCTTGAAAGACCTAGTTACACGGTATCAAAAATGTGCTACTACGCCTCTTTTGATGAGTATTGATGCCGAATGGGGTTTGGCAATGCGTGTCGAAAAAACGCCGCAATATCCCTATGCTATAACACTTGGAGCTTTGCCTGACAGCAGCATAGATTTGGTTTACGAAGTAGGAAAACAAATAGGATTGGACTTAAAATCGGCGGGAATTCATTATAA
>JAYVGE010000351.1:0-2948 GCA_043772515.1 Flavobacterium sp.
CCGTAACGCTTGGCAAGTCGTTTTAGGAATTTAAAATTGGTTTCATTGTACTGTGGCATATAGTCTAGGTTGGGGTCGTAGGTAGGAATAATGGCATCACGGTTAAAAAAATCTGTTGGGCCTTCGGCAAGTACTTTTTTAACAATGGTTTCGAGGTCTTGCTCTATAAAAGTTCGTGAACGTTTCATGTCATCAAGAAAAATTGTGTGACTTATTCCTGTTACGTGCAATCCCGCTGGACAACCGTGCAAATCAACTGATGTTAGGGTGTTGATAACACCTTTCGCCATTAGTTTGACTCCGTCTAGTCCTGTGAAAGTAAAGATTACCTCATTACCGTGATAATCACTTATGGCTTGGGCTTGTGCGCTAGGTTCTATAACAGCGGAGGCGGTATATTGCCACACAAACGAAAAATGATGGTGGTCTGCCATTTTTTGTTCTAACTTCAAATCATAATACACGACATTATGAGCGAAACCGCTAATGTCTAAATGTACTTGTTTTGCAAAATTACTCATAGGTTTGTAGGTTAAGGATTGTATTTATACTTAATAGTATAAATTATTTTTTACAAACCTAACTCATTTAGTAATACAATGCAATACCCACTTTTGGTGATATTTGAGTTTTTTTTAGGAAGTTTTTTGCTAGATTCAACTAATAATTATTGCTAGTAATAGTTTTT
Organism: Flavobacterium sp.; assembly: GCA_043772515.1. Classification (GTDB taxonomy): domain Bacteria; phylum Bacteroidota; class Bacteroidia; order Flavobacteriales; family Flavobacteriaceae; genus Flavobacterium. Next base: position 689 of record JAYVGE010000351.1, read on the forward strand.
GACGAAATTTTTTTAAGGAGGGTACACCAATAAATTAATAATTCCTATGCTACAAAAACTTTTGCAAAGCCTTTGCAAAAACCTTTGCAAAAACCTTTGCAAAGGCTTTGCAAAAAACCTGTAACCCTAATAAAACGTTGCAAAAAACACTTAAATCAAACCAAATCGAAATGAAAACTTTTGCAAAAGCTTTGCAAAACTTTTGCAAAAAAATCATTCAAATTATAGAGTATCAAAATCAAATTCGGGTAGCTTTAAAACTGGCTTTGGTTTTTTTTGTGGAATCAACTCTTTTTTGGTTTCATTAGTATTGTGGAATTTCAAGTATTCTTCAAAAAAAACTTCTCCTTTATTGTGCGCATCTTCGATGGATATTTGATTGAAAATACTATTGCTCAAATCTGTATCGAAAATATCAGCATTCTCGAGATAATTCAATTCTGTTTTTTTGATTTTTGTGATAAATCGGGAATCAAATTCAGTTACTCCCTCATTGTAATCCGATACATTCTTTTTGTCAATCATTGCCAATAACTCGATTTTTAATTTGTTTTGTATCTCAATGTTTGTATTTATACCTAAATCGTGATTTTGTCCCGCCACATCGCAAAGAATCAAGAATAATTGTTGTGCAATGGGTCGGTTGTTTATAAGTCTGTTGTGCTCTTTTAATTCCCGTTCGTATTTTATAATTGTACGTTGTGCAACTGCATTTTGAATTTTAATGTCCAACGTAAAACAGTTAAGAGTTACCCTCTTTATAGTACTATTATAAAGGGGGTCATTCTTAACTTGTTTACGTGGTTTGCGTTCTAATCCTGTACATAATAAATTGAACTTTATGATTATTGCAAAAACGAGAATATTATTTTTTCTTTTACCAATTGTTACTACTTCATCTAAATAACTGTAATCATTATTTGCGATGCGTTCCTGTAGCAAACAAAACAAATCATAGTAATTATTGGTATTGTTTACAATCTTTTCCGCTTGATTACGGGCTAGAATAAAGTCAATTTTCTTTTTAAAGAGCATTGTTGTTAGCGTGTTGTAGTTTCGTTCTTTAGAAACAACTAAACTGGGTAAATAGTTAAATTTCATAACATGCAAATACAATGCGTTCACATTAAAAACATATTGGCTTTGTTTTCTGATATGTTGCAAAATAAGATATACGTATTCGGGTTTTGTAGCCTGCTGATTCAAATGAGACAAAGTACTAAACATTGTTTCCAATCGAATGAGAAACGTTTTGTAGTCAACTTGATAATCGTTTAAATTAAAACCTGCACTACAGTATTGATACTTTCCAACATAGAATACAAAACTATTTGCAATTCCTTTTACCTCGGGTTTTATCGCCTCGTGTGATGCAATCAAATTTAATCCTAGCGGAATACTGCCGGTGTAGGCATATAGCAATCGTTTATCGGACAAACTGAACGTTTCCTTATAAATGGGATGGTTTAATTCTTTATACCCAAAATCACAATTTGGCTGAACTTTTAAAACTGGGGGGTTTATACTAGAATCAATAAACAAAACAGCATCATGCAATCGAGTTGCACGTTTTAAATCGTTCTGAATCCTAAACGCATTAATCGCAAAACTTTCATATTCGGTCATAAACGAATAAAATTTTCTTTCAGGATTGTGTGTTAATTGCAAAAGGAGGTCGCATTGTTTTTGATTGTATCCGCAATCCAAAAAGAAAGCTTTTGTTTCTTCTTTGCTTTTATACTTTCCGCTATTGCAAACCGAGTTAAATACTATTTTTGCTTCTGCTCGGGATATTCCTTTAGATAACATTAAATTGTTGTAAACATGGTCTTTTAGCGTTGCTCCCGTTTCAACATCTAAAAAGGTAGGGAACGCACTCTTTATGTCGCATTCAATTATCTTGAACGGGGCAAGGTTTCGCAATTGTCGGGAAGTCTTGGTCAAGGGATTAAATTCTCTATTGTCTTTGACCGAAATAAGAAAATTTTCAGTGGGTAATCTCAGTTCATTGCAAACTAAAAACAATATCCCAAAGTACCATTGATTCACTAATGTAAAACCATTAATAGGCAACTTTTTTGCTTTTGCCGTGTCAATAGAGCTGTATTTTTTTTCTAAATAAATCGGGTCAAAATTATATTGCTCCATCGGCAACTTGTCTCCAGTATCAATGTAGTGGTTTATATAGTCAATGTGTTGGTGTTTGCCAAAATGCTTAGAATTAAAAAACCAAGCACTTTGACTATATAAACCACTACAT
>JAYVGE010000352.1:0-7141 GCA_043772515.1 Flavobacterium sp.
AATAGTTCCAACTAGAGCAAATATGAATATAGTAGTCAGTTTAATAATTATGTTTTCTGTTTGCTCTATTTAAAAAAGTCGATCCCTTTAAATTCAAAATGTTTTTAATTATAATAATGTTTTTTATAATTGGTTAGCTTTGAATATACTAAATTGCTTTAGTTATTACTATTGTTTTTTTTTGTTTGTTTGTTGTAAATAGTTATTATACATGTGTTTATAAAATATAAAATCGGAATTGTTAAGGAAAATTAGAATAAAAGGGTTGTCTTTCTCATAAAAGACAACCCTTTTTATTTACAATATAAATAATCGTTTATTGAAAAGCATAGGTTGTAATTCTAAACGGATTTGAAACACTTGTAAAAGTGTATATCGTGTTAGGAGGGCCTCCAAAGTTGAATTTCTCTTTTTTTACGTACAATCCTTTTGGATCTAATAATTGTTTGTCTAATTGTTTAAGGAATGAAGGTTCACTTCCTGGATACCATCCTTCGTCTTCAAGAATTATTGTTTTATTTACAGAGTCTTCCACAACTCTTACAAAGTGATATATTGTTGCTTTGCCTCCATTGAAAATGTAGGCTATATAACTACCATTTGCACCATCATTAAAATAGAATTGAACTCTACTTAATTTTTGGGTAGCAGGTAAACTCGCATTTACAGTGTTCAATAATGATTTGCAAAGAACCGAATTACTTGGAGCAGTTGCTAAATATGAAGCTATATAGCCATATACCGTAGTTTGATTTCCTTCTAAAAGTATTTTATAATCATCGGTTAGGACTATTGGTTTATCACTATATCTTATAGTTGCAGAAACGTTATTTGTTCCAGTTGCAGTAAAATTTCCAGTTGTGGCATCGTATGTAAATTCGGTTAGTTTTTGTCCTCCAACTTCTACTGCAGGATCTACAATAATACCTGTAGGTGTGTAAGCAATACCTATATTATAACTCATACTAGATCCTGATTCTACAGAGTTTGAAGTTGCAAATCTTGTATCACTAGAAAAATTAAAATCAAATTTATGTGTAGCAGTACCGTTGTTTGTCTCTAAAAATCTATAAAGTGGTCTGGTAGGAGCACCGATTACATTGCTGATCATAGCAATGTTTTTAGGAAGATCTTCCCAGTCTTGAGCAGTTGCTTTTACAAAACGCAGTTCTATAAAAGCAACTCTATTACTTCTAAAGATAATTTGTCCGTTTTCTTGTCCGTAGTATAGGAACTGAAAGTCTCCTTTGTAGCCTTTTCCTTCTAATGCATCTGTAGGGTAATTATCAGAATCGGATAGACGATGAATACTATTGCGGGTAGTAAAGACCAAACTGACGGTACTTCCCATATCGATACTGTATTCACTTGTCTTTTTTGCAACTGTAGTAGCGTCAAAATCAGATGCCATCTCCACATTTGTTGCATCTTTAAATTTAAAAAGATGTGTAAATCCTCCTAATTGTGTATTGTCTGTATAGTAAACTAGTTTCCAGCCTTGTACAGAAGAAAGTAAAAGGTCGCTAAGTTCTTTTTTTCGAGCGTTAATTCTCTCTGTTGGGGTTTTGTCAAAAAGAGGATCTGCGTTCTCCTTGTTGTCGCAGGATACCATTTGTATTACCAAAATGGCAATTAAAAGGTAATTAAATATGGTTTTCAGTTTCATGGTTTTTTTTCTTAAAATTACTTTGTTCCGTTTGTTTAATCGCTAAATAACCTAAAGCATTTAGCGATTGTATATTTTAAACAATTTATTCATTAATTACTGCAGTGGTATTTCTTTCTGCGGCATCTCTTAGTTTGTAAAAATCAATTTTGAAAGCATCTTTAAAATATTTTACAACAATTGCTTCTTTAGCCTTAATGCTGTTGTAGGCTTTTTGCGATTCTACAGTTATTTCTGTTTTGGGACCTGTTGGTGTTGGGACTTTTACAGGAACATTCAATATGTTTTTAAGGATAGTTTCGTATTCTACCTTGCTACTAGTCAGTATTGTCGATGCCATTTCGGCAAAATCTTCGATATAGCTAAATCTAGAATATGGTGTTATAAAGCCCAATTTTCTAGAATTTTCAGTAGATTCTAAGTACCATGTAGCAGTATAGTCACTGGGGGTTATTTTTTGATAGGCTTTTTCATCAAAAGGAACGTGCTGGTTTAGTATGTGAATGTATTCGTGCTGAATAGTATGTATAAAGCGAGTCACATTGGCACGGTCTTTTTGGTTTACATAATCGGTTTCAAAAAAGGTTATTCTTTGTCCTCCCTCTGCCAAACCCAAAAGAATGGTTCCGTTATCCTGCCTGTTTACACCTCCAATAAGTACAATTTCTCTAGGAGCCAATTTTTTTACAAAATCGGCTCCGCCAATTTCACTGTAACTGTTTATCCAAATTTTCTTAACGATGTTTAATGCAGGTAATACTTTTTCTTGGGTTGGAGGAAAAACGTATGTTTTGGGATCAACTGTGTTTTGATTCCATTTGTATTGTACATTAATATTGTAAGGTTTTAGATAATTATTTTCAATCCAAACATCCAAAGTGCTTTGTTGTGGTTTTGTTATGTCGAGTTGGCTCCCTGTTGGTTTTTCTTCTTGAGAACAGGCTGTTATCAATACTGCTGATGTGAATAGCAACAATTTTGCTATATTATTTTTGTATTTCATATTTTGTTATATTTAAAAAAAAATTAGCGTGGGTTTTTTTCAATACCTCGATTGTAAGCGTGTACTGGTATTTGCAATACTCTACGAAGGTCTTGCTTAGCTAGTACATTGACTGGGCCATTTTTCGTTATATGGGTGACTACTAGGTCAAAACGTTTTATGTCTAACCATCTTAAACCTTCGTGCAAAAATTCTCTTCTTCTGGTCTCTGCAATCGCTTTTACAAAAGAACTCTGTTCTGCCGAAAGAGAGTAAGTTGGGGTATATTCTCCTGCTATTACAGGATATTTTGCCGTTATTTTTGCTGTCGTCAATTTATCAGCAGGGGCGTAAGTAGGAGTTCTTATTGATAAGAAATAATTAAGTTCCTCTGTAGCTAGGTTAATATCTCCATTCATTACGTGAGCCTCAATTCTATTCAAAAAGAATTCGTCGTTACTCAACAATACAAATGTATTATAAGGTTCTCCTATTTGTGCAATTGCATTTGTTATTTTGAAATACTCGTCAAATTTAACTATTTGAGCACCAGCTACATATGGTACTATTTTGTAAATCCAACTTTTGTTATATGGATTTGTACTTACATTAATAATTTCATTAAGGTTTTCGTCTGCTATTGCAAATCGATTGGAAAAAAGACTTCTGCGATAAACGGAATTTACGGAAGAAATCAATAGATTCGTGTTTTCGCCTGCATTGGAGTATTGGAGTCCTCTTAGTGATGAAGGAGTATTTCCATAAACGACATAATCTCGTAATTGTCCTTCAGGATTTGAACCCAATTCACCAGTAAGTGCTATTACTTTTTTCCAATCTCCTTTTATCAAATAAAATCGGCTTGCAAAAGCATTGGCAGCACTTTTATTAAAATGATATTTGGGTTGTTTGCTTTTGTTTTCTACGTATTTTAAACCTTCTTCGATGTCTTTTTCTAGATAGTTAAATACTTCGGCAACACTATTGCGTTTGTAATTGTTAAGTAATACATTTTCGGGTTCAAAAACGTAAGGAATTCCTAAATCGCTGTTGGCAGTAGCTGGATCGTATCGTTTAGACCAAAAAGTAACCAACATAAAATGGGCGTAGGCACGAGCTAATAAGGCTTCTGCTTTTTGAGGATTCATACTCGATGGGTTTCCTGCTTTGTTTATTGCTTCTAGTGCAGAATTGGCATGTGCAATAGCGGTATAACAGCCATCCCAATATTGTGAGGGAGTGTCTGTGCTTACTTCGGAAGGAACTTCCCAATTGTAATATTTTGTGTTTTCTGGTTTTGTGCCGTTTAATCTTCCAGTATCAAAGACATTGTCCGACATGGTTTCTGAAAAGTCGCTATAAGCGGCTGGAGGGTATGCGTTTACGAGTATTTCGCTAATTTTTTCAGGTGTATCTAGTTGGGTTCTGTCATCTGGTATTTCAGAAAGAAAATCACTGCAACTGCTGATTCCTAAAACAGCTAGTAGGGCTATAGTTATTTTTAATTTTTTCATCGTGTTATAAAGATAAATTGATTACAAATGAATATTGAGATGTTATCGGCATTGAAACTCCTCCCGATCTAGAGAATTCGGGATCTTGACCGTTTAGTCTTTTGTCTGAATAGATCAAAAGAGGGTTGGTACTTACTGCTTTTAGATTGAAAGTTGTAAGGCCTAGTTTTTTCTTTAAGTCTTTTGGAAATTCATATGTTATCGAAACGTTTTTAAGTCTTACAAATGATCCATCAGCGACTCTTACAGTAGAATAATTGTAAGTATTGTAGGCTATTTGCGATGTTATGTTACCTTCTTGATTATTTGCTTCTAACCTATGGTCAATAATTGCTGGAATGTTGGTATGGACTTCGTCTCCTGGGTTAATCCAGCGGTTGGTGAAGTCTTTTGTAAATACGGTATTATCATTGTAAACATTATCGTATATTGGGTTCAAACGGACTTTGTTTCCGCCAGAAGCTACTACAAATACATTTAATGACCAGTTTTGGTACGTAAAAGTATTCGACAAACCTGCCGATTTATTAGGTTCAATAGATCCTTCGTATTTTAAGTAGTCAGTTATGTTTTTGGTGTCCTGAAAGTTGGCTCCTCCAATGTTGTCAGTTTCTCCATTGGCCATACCAAAAGTAGGACGCCCTCTATTGTCTAATCCAGTAAATTGAAACGAATATAGTGCATTTCTAGGATGTCCCAAGGTGTTTCCTCCAGTTCCATCAATTAAACCGAGTACTCCTGGTTGGTTTTCTAGTTTTGTAATTTCTTGATTGAAGACAGAAAAATTAAGTGTTGTAGACCATTTTAGTTGGCTATTTCCTAAATTCTGAGTCGTAAGTGAAGCCTCTATCCCTTTGGTTGTCATGTTGGCATTGTTTCCTTGTTTGATTTGTTGGCCTCCAATACCCGATGTTACTACGTAATCAACTAAATCATACGCTTTTCTTCTGTAGACATCGGTTGTTAATTGAATTCTATTGTTAAATAACCCTAAATCCAATCCAATATTGGTTTCAAATTGTTTCTCCCAAGTTAGTGCACTGTTTTGTAAGGCTTCAATACTTAGTCCTGTTTCTCTGTCTCCTGTTAGTTCTCTATTGGTCAGCAAACTTTTGTAAATCGGCAACGAATTTGTTGCTGGTCCTGCAGTAGCGGTTAATCCATAAGATCCCCTAAGGCTTAATCTGCTAATTTTTGTAATTTTTTTTATAAACTCTTCTTCGCCTAGATTCCATTTACCACTAAAGGTATAGGTAGGCAACCAACTATTATTTTTACCTTGTCGGTTCGATCCATCGTAACGTCCTGTCAAAGTTCCTGTATAGCGACGGTCATAAGTGTAGCCTATTTTTCCAAATACTCCGACGGTTCTTTCTCTCTCTTTTTTAAAATCAAAATAAGAATGTCCTTCCCCAATTATTTTTTGTAAAATTCTAGGATCTGTAAATGCGGTTAAGCCTCTGTCGTATTGTAATCCATAGGCTGCGAAATTATCGCTATTTCTATCAACTGATCGAATTTCTGTTCCGAAAAAGCCATCTAATTCATGAACGTCATTTAGTGTTTTTTTGTAACTGATGCTATTTCTAACATTATAAGACGTTAAATCATTTGTGAATTTACGAAGAATACCTCCGTTTGGTAAAACAGCCACAGGTGGATTTAATGGGTTTTCAGGGTCTTTGAATAAATAAATATTTTGATCTCTTACTATGGTTGTTTCTTGTGCATTGAATGCTGCAATTACATTAGATTTTTCTAAGATATTATGCTCTCTAACCGTATTGGCATATCGAACTGCAGTATTTAAGTTATACGTTAAATTGGGATTTATTTTGTATTCTAAATCGGCTTGAAAACGAATGTCTTTTACTTTAATATCCATAGAATTGTTTTTCAATTCATTCAAAATATTCATAGGAGCCCAGTTGTTTCGGTAGTATTCCAAATTTCCATTTTCGTCATAAGGACGTAATACTCTACTGGTATTTAAAACATAATTAAATGGATTGATGTCAAAATCTCTAGTTGTACTTCCATATACTACGTCTTTTTTGCTGTCATAACTTCCTGGAGCTCCTTGGTTTCTTACCGATGCCAAAGTAGACAAAGTGATGTTTAATTTGTCATTTAAGTAAAAAGTACTTTTTATGTTGGATGTGATGCGTTTTACATTGTCTGCCAACGTCCATCCCGGATCCGTATAATAGCCTAATGAAGCATAGTAGGTGCTGTTTTTTCCACCACCAGAAAAGCTAAGGGAATGGTTTTGTGTAACGCTAGGTCTGAATAGAACATCAAACCAATTGGTATTGGCTAGTTCGTATTTTTGTAAAAATAGATTTTTGCCCTGAGCATCATTCGTTGCTCCATAAGTGCCTGTTGTAGGATTATAGTTGTTTATAGCCTGTGAATAAAGATTGTAAACTCCACCACTACGCTCCGATGTTGTAGATGGCAAGCTTAAGTGTCCTTTCGTGTCAAGCTCTTTTATGATACTCATTGTTTCTTTAGAATTTAGAATATCGTATTGATCATAGGTAGGAACATTTCTCATCGTTTGTTCCAACGAATAGGTAACGCTTAGTGGCGATTCTCTTCTACCTTGTTTTGTAGTGACAACGACTACTCCATTCATAGCTCTTGATCCATAAATAGAAGTTGCTGCAGCATCTTTAAGGATTTCAATGCTAGAAATGTCGTTGGCATTCAATCCTGCTACTGCCGAACTCAATAAAGTTTCTGAATTTCCAGAAGCTAGATCGGCCGCAGTAATGTTTACAATATCTTCTTGTACGATTCCGTCAATAACCCATAATGGTTTGGTGTCTCCAAAAATAGAAGAAGATCCACGAACGGTAATTTTTGGCGCAGCACCAAAAGAACCTGTTACGTTTTGTACGGTAACCCCAGCAGCTTTACCTTCGATCATTCTACTTACGTCGACAACCCCTTCTACTTTTAGATCTTTTTCTGATA
>JAYVGE010000353.1:0-2938 GCA_043772515.1 Flavobacterium sp.
CAAAATTTTAAACGGTGATCAATTTACTACTTTTGGCGATCTGTTCTCCTACACCATGTTTATCGGAATGCTATTCAATCCATTGCGTCAAATAGCGGATAAATTCAACGAAATGCAACTCGGGATGATTGCCGCCAATCGTGTTTTTGACATCCTAGACACACAAGACCAAATACAAGATACGGGTACTATAGAAGCCCCTATTTTTGAAGGAAATATCGAATTTCAAGCGGTTCGTTTTGGCTATATTCCAGAAGAAGAAGTAATCAAAGGAATTGATTTATCGGTAACAGCAGGACAAACTATTGCTATTGTCGGATCTACTGGAGCAGGAAAATCGACCATTATCAACCTTCTTAATCGTTTTTACGAGATCAATAGCGGTACCATTTGCATCGACAAACACAACATCGAAAATTACACGCTAGGGTCTCTACGAAAACAAATTGCCGTTGTTTTGCAGGACGTTTTTCTTTTTGCCGATACAATTTACAACAATATTACACTACACAATCCCGACATTACCTCTGAACACGTTTTGGCAGCAGCCAAAAAAATTGGTGTTCACGATTTTATTATGAGCCTGCCCGATGGTTACGATTTTGATGTCAAGGAGCGCGGGGTAATGCTCTCTTCTGGTCAACGACAATTAATTGCTTTTTTGCGAGCCTTTGTTAGTAACCCGAGTATCCTAATTCTAGACGAAGCCACCTCATCGATAGACACCTACTCTGAAGAATTGATACAACGTGCCACCGAAACCATCACCAAAGGTCGCACCTCGATTGTTATTGCTCACCGATTGGCAACGATTATCAATGCCGATAAAATTGTAGTTATGAGCAAGGGACATATAGTAGAACAAGGTACACACCAAGAATTATTAGATAATACAAATGGGTATTACCGAAACTTATATGATTCACAATTTTCGGTTGCTAATTAAGAGCATTGGGTTTTTAGAAAATTCGAAAATATTTTACCTGATTTCGACTATTATTATAAAGTGTAAACAAGCCAATGGTCTAATAATCTAATCTGATATTTTTGATAGATTTAAACTTTCTCAAAACAGAATAAATCATTAAATTCGCAATCTGAATTTTTAAACAGATAACAAAATGAAATAGGCTTTTGCCAATTCCGTTTTATTAATAAAAACAAAAAAAAAGAAAATGAAATACGATATTATAGTTTTAGGAAGTGGTCCTGGAGGTTACGTTACCGCCATTAGAGCATCACAATTGGGCTTTAAAGTAGCGGTTATCGAGAAAGAAAACTTAGGTGGAGTATGCTTAAACTGGGGTTGTATCCCAACCAAAGCATTGCTAAAATCGGCACAAGTTTTTGATTATCTAAAACACGCTTCCGATTACGGATTGACTGTTTCTTCTTTCGATAAAGATTTTCCAGCAGTAGTAAACCGCAGTAGAACTGTTGCAGAAGGAATGAGCAAAGGAGTTCAATTCTTGATGAAAAAAAATAAAATTGACGTTATTGAGGGTTTTGGAAAAATAAAACCAGGCAAAAAAGTAGCCGTTACAGCCAAAGACGGTACTGTTAGCCACTACGATGCCGATCATATTATTCTGGCCACAGGTGCTCGCTCTCGAGAATTACCAAACTTACCACAAGATGGTATAAAAGTAATCGGATACCGTCAAGCCATGACTTTGCCAATACAACCAAAATCGATGATTATTGTCGGTTCTGGTGCTATTGGAGTAGAGTTTGCCCATTTTTATAACGCAATGGGAACAGAAGTGACTGTTGTCGAATTTATGCCCAATGTTGTTCCTGTAGAAGACGAAGATATTTCGAAACAAATGGAACGTTCTATGAAAAAATCGGGAGTAAAAATAATGACTAGCGCCTCTGTAGAACGTATAGACACCTCGGGCAATGGTGTAAAAGCATTTGTAAAAACAGCCAAAGGAGAAGTAATTCTGGAAGCCGATATTTTGCTTTCGGCAGTAGGTATAAAAACCAACATCGAAAACATAGGACTAGAAGAGGTCGGTATCGCTACCGATAAAGACAAAATTTTAGTCAATGATTTTAGTCAAACCAATATTCCGGGTTACTATGCCATAGGCGACATTACTCCTGGACAAGCTTTGGCTCACGTAGCTTCTGCCGAAGGGATTAATTGTGTAGAGAAAATTGCAGGACTTCATGTAGAAGCAATCGATTACGGAAACGTTCCTGGTTGCACCTATGCAACTCCAGAAATTGCCTCGGTAGGTTTAACCGAAAAACAAGCCAAAGAAAAAGGATATGAACTAAAGATTGGAAAATTCCCATTCTCAGCTTCTGGAAAAGCAAAAGCTGCTGGGACTCCCGATGGTTTTGTAAAAGTAATTTTTGATGCCAAATATGGCGAATGGTTGGGTTGTCACATGATTGGCGCTGGTGTTACCGATATGATTGCCGAGGCAGTTGTAGCACGTAAACTAGAAACTACAGGTCACGAAATCCTAAAATCGATTCACCCACACCCTACTATGAGCGAAGCGGTTATGGAGGCAGTTGCCGATGCTTACGGAGAAGTAATTCATTTATAAACGACATTAGAGACCTTAGAAAAGCTCTAGTACAATGTCATTAAATTAAGTTTTTTTGATTGCTGATTTTTCACTCGATTCGCCTTTTAGACTCGGGCTACGGGTTTTGTAATAAAATGGTAGTCCGATTAACTGTAGAATCATGATGTTTTATGTTAAGTTGATCTACACAAATCTGTTAGATTTACACGCTATTTTTATGTAAATCTAGCAGATTTAGGTTTTTTTTCAAAGATTGCCTAAGAAATGTAATTTCCCGTACACCTTTATAATGATGGGTGCACGACAAATTGCATTTAAAAAAATCAGACTCTAAAACTAATTTTCATTTGGGCGTGCCACCATTGAACAAAGGGGGCAAAGCTACATTCGTA
>JAYVGE010000354.1:0-2937 GCA_043772515.1 Flavobacterium sp.
CGGAAAGAAAAAATAAGCAGATTAGAAAAATAGATTTAAACATTCGTTGATTCAAATATTTCATAATTAAAAAGGTAAATTAAGGTTTGAAATTTAAATTATATTCATTATTTTTATTTAGAACAAATAATAATAATGCAAAAGTAAAAATTAAACTTTATTTAACGATATTTATTTAGACTAAATATAAATAAATATTTTAATGGAATGATTTTGAGTGTTTTGATTTGTGGGATGGGTATTTGAAAATGTTTTAAGGGAACTCAAATAGTAATGATGTCTTTTTTCTTTTTTTTCTGGCGTCCCCACCAGATCAAAAAACCAGTAATTGGCAAGAACATACATGTTATTCCGACAATTAAAGTAAGTGTTTTTCCGATCCAACCAGCCCAAAAACCAATGTGAAGATTCATCGTCATGTCGTCTATTTCTAAGCCTTTTATTACTTTTACTGGAATTTCGATTTCCTTACCTGTATATCGGTTTATCGAAAAAGTTCGACCATTTTGAATGCCCTTTAATCCAATTTTTTCGGCCGTAATGGCATAAAAATTAGTAACACTATCTTTGCTTGCAATCGATAATCGAACTTCTTGTACTGTTTTGTCTGATGAAAAAAGGTGGTTTACAACGGTATTTAAAGGAGCAAACGATTGGGTACTGTCATATTCGGGTTTTAGGTCTTGCATGTTGGAATAAGCATCGGGAGTTCCTCCAAATAATTTTTGTGTGGCAGTATTTAGCGGTTTGTTTACGATAATTAACCCAGTTACGGTAATCATTAGTGCGGGTATTAAATTATAAAAACCAGGTACATTGTGCAAGTCATAATTAAGCCTTTTAAAACTTGCTTTTCGTTTTATAGTAAAACTTTGAAGTTGAGTAGATCGATTCCATTTTTTAGGCCACCATAAGATAAGCCCTGTAATTAATTCGATTAAAAATATCCAAACAGCAATTTCTACAATTAAGTGACCTGCTTTTCCAAACGGCATCTCGCCACTGTGCACGTGGGCTACAATATAGAAAAAATCATAAGCACTTCCTGAAGTTAAAACTTTGCCTGTGTAAGGATCTACCCATGAAAATTGCAAGTCTCTTTCTTTGGTCGAAGAGGCGATTTTAACGGTTCTTTTCGGATCTCTATACGTTACAAAATAGGAAGCTTTACGATCTGGAAGTTGTTGCTTAAACGCTTTTAGAAATTCCTCTGGAGTATATTTTTTTTCTTTTACTTCAGAAACATACAATGAATTATAGGCTAATCCATCAATAATAGTATCGCAAAAAATAAATAGGACACCTGTAAGTGCCACAATAAATACAATAATTCCTGAGCTAAGTCCTAACCATAAATGCAACCAACCGTTTAGTTTACTCCATTTGCTTTTTGGTTTGGTTTTCTTTTCAGTTTGTTTGATTTGATTGTTCTTCATATTTTTATAAAATAAAATCAACCCCACAACCGTATGAATTGTTGTGGGGTTGGATAATGCTAATTGATGTAAAATAAATTAAATTTTGAAATTGACTCCAACCATAAAGGATACTGGTTTTTGAGGTTGTCCGTAACCACTGTAATAGTGTCTGTCAAAAACATTGTCTGCTTTTAAGCTGATTCGGTATTTGGGTTGGTCGTAAAATAATAATCCGTCAAAAACAGTATAATCCAAAGAACCAAAAGTATTGGTGTCATTAATGTAAATTGCACTGGTGTAATTTCCGCCAAAACCAATACCGAAACCTTCTGCTTTTCCTTTTAAAATTCTGTAACTCATCCAGAAATTAGCAATTTCTTCAGGAGAATATCTTAAATTGTTTCCATCAACAGTTGGATCATCGGTTTTTACATACTTAGCGTGATTTTTGGTGTATCCAGCAACAATATTGAATCCAGCAAATGGATTAGCAATGATTTCTGCTTCGAAACCTTTGCTGCTTTTTTCGGCATCTTGTACGTTATAAACGTCTGCTCCATCCTCTATCGTACGCAATCCGTCTTTTATGGCTATTTGATAATAACTCGCAGTTGCTGTTAATTTACCTTCAAATAAATTTAGTTTTGTTCCTATTTCCCATTGGTTGGCTTTTTCTGCTTTAAAGTTTTGCATCCCATTCACACCCAAATCGGGAGCAATATTGGTAAATCCGCTTTGTAAGTTGGCAAACACCGATAGTTTTTCTTCGATGGGAGCATATACCAATCCCGTTTTCCAGGCAATGGTATTTTGATTGAATCCTGGGCTTTCGATAGTTCCGTTATTGATAACGTCTTTGGTAAAGTTTCTGTCAAAACGTAAGCCTCCCATTACGGTAAATTTTTTGTAGAATGTAATGGCATCCGAAATATATAGTCCTAAATTTTCTACTTTGGTAGTTGTGTTACTTTTTGATGCGTTTAGGGTTCTTAATTTTGCCTCCCAATCTTCTTTGGTCATGGCGGGAATAACTCCTGTTGTCAGATCAATTTTATCGTACTCAACAAACGGACCTTTAAATTCAGAACGCTGAAAATTATCAAAAATAGTAGTGTAGCTACCACCAATAACAACTTTATTCTCAATGTTTGTATAAGCATGAACTCCCGTAAAATCTTGTTGTAATTGTTGGGAGCCTGCTTCTCTGGGATGGTATTCTATAAAATTACGTTGTAGCATATTATTAGGTAAAATAACCAACCTCAAGTATTTTCCTTCTGCATCGACGTTAGATGAAGTGTAACCTGTTTTAGAAGACCAATTGTCTGAAATTTTGTAATCGATTAAACCTCTAAAAGTGCTTGAAGCCATAGTCGAAGCCATGTTTTTACTGTGGTAGGATTTGTCAAAATTCCAATTCAAATCATCCCATGTATTGGCTTTACCAATAAGTGCTGGACTGACCGATCTAGCAAAAAACAAATTTCGGTTGGTTTGATATAGTTCTGCATCTAACAAG
>JAYVGE010000355.1:0-2918 GCA_043772515.1 Flavobacterium sp.
GCCCGAAGTAGGCGAAAAAGTATTTGTAGATTTCCAAGCAGGAAATGCCGAAATGCCTCTAGTGATAGGGACAATTTCTAATACAAATGAAAAAAGTGGTTATGCAACACCAAATAATGATATGAAAGTGATACAATCGCGAAGTGGTAACCGAATTATTTCTAATGATGCCACTGGCGACATTACAATAGAAAGCCAAAAAGGGCAAGCAATAGCCGTAGTTCATGGCGATGGGAATATCCGATTCAAAGCTCCAAAAAATATCGAATTTGAAGCTGGGGAAGATATTCTTATGAATGCAGGCAAAAACATTAGCACCAATGCAGGGATGAGTATTACTGAAAGTGCTGGAGTTGATAAATCTACTACGGTGGGAATGTTACTTAGTACCAATGTTGGAGGAGATAGTATGATGAATGTGACGGGGAGTTATATGGAGCATATTGAGGGAGATAAAAAGTCACATACAGAGAAAGAAAGGGTTGTAAGTAGCGAAAAAGGGGTTGAATCTTCTAGCAATGGAACAATTAACAAGCATTCTCAAAAAGAAATACAAAATAATAGTGGCGAGAAATCTAAATTTCATTAGTGATGGCATATATATCAATTATTGGGGGCAAAATAAGTGAAACAACAGGGGGTGATTATAATATTTATGCCAAAGAAAATATAGTAACCACATCTGCTAAAACGATTACAGAGGTTGGTGTTGAAAAAGGGATTAGTTATGGCGAGCCCAAAAGTCTTCCTAAACAAGAAATCATAGAGAGTACATATAAGTTTGAAAGCACTTATGTACATGACCATCTTTTGAAAGTGGCAAAGGAAATGATGCCAAAGTTCAATATCGATGACACTAGTATTGTTTATAAATTTTATAAGTCAATAACCGATGGTAAAATTGTAAATCCACCTATTGCGGTATCTAAAAATTTTCATCCCGGTAAAATTGCTTCTTATGACCTAGAGGAGAAAAAAATAGTGATTTGGGATATAAATCTACTAGGAATAGAAAAAAACGAGAATAAAAAAATAAAATTAATTCAGGCACTAGTAGAATCCTATAGTGCATATCTTAACGTTTGCTTGAAGGATATAAGCTCTGGAAATAATTTTGAAGCTTACAGTTATGACTTATTTCGGTTTGATGCGATGGGTACGGAAACGGTGGTTATAGGAAAAGTAGAAACACCAACATACAAAGGAAACCTAGAGATTTCTTTTCCTGAAAGTGAAAGTACAACACCACCAAAACAAGAATGGAAACCAGAAAAGGATCCACGAGCCCACGGGCCAAACGCAGGTGGCGGAGGAGGTTCTTATGAGGGGCCAGGCGACCCACCTACCAAAACACCCAATATAGGAATAAAGTTTAGTTACAGCCTCAAGGCTGGCTTTACGGTAGGTGTGTATGCAGGTGTTTCGAAGAGTGTAAGTCTCGGAAGTTTTGGAGTCATGGGAGGTCTTAACACATCCTTGACTTGGTACGCAAAAGGTTCTATTGGAACATCAGACATGAGTCCTAATTTGGTTACCCTGAGCGCTACTCCTTCAATCACATTAGGGTATTTAACGGGCAATGCACTCAATATGAATTTGTTTAATCAACATGCAGGATCTGGAGTTTATAATCCTTATGAGTATGCGTTTACACTAGGAGCGACGGGAATTTTGAGTTCGGGTAGCGTATCTAAGGCGTTTAATCCCGAAACAGGACAGCTTGGGAATAATCGTTACAATTCTGACGACAATCCCACTAGAAACCAAATAGTTGGAGGGGCAGCGATAAAAATAGGGGATTTTATGATAGCTTCTTACAACGATATTTACAAACCTCCATTGTTTTTTGGTATGGGCTCTGATCAATATTGGTCGGCGGGCGTAAACATGCAAGCAAAATTACCAAGGGGTATTAATGCTGCTTACGCTGTAGATATGTATTACGGTAAATCGAACAACAAAAACACTTATAATAATGACAAAATAATAAATGGACAAAATTATGATTATCAACAATTGTTTGATGTTCTGCTCAACAGCGGGCAACAAACCTTCTCACTTACCGATGCCAACGGAAGCCTGACAGCCAAAACCAAGTTTGGTTACGGTACTTTTTGGCCAACCAACGCCATGCATGATAGTATTGCTTTTCCAGAAACCCCGAAAGAACCCAAGAAGCCATTAAGATCAAATTATAATAATGATACAACATTTAACGAATCGGTCGTGCAATATCAAAAAGATCTAAAAACATACGATGCAGACAAGATTAACTATAATGTTAGTACCCAACTAAAATCTAACCCTACTTTTCATCATTTGTATGTGGTATATAATGAAGAGAATAAAGTTGATTTTAAAAGACTGAAAACTTATATTGATGCTGGACAATTTGATAAAGGGAAATTATTAAAAGAATTTTATGAATTGGATGCGAAAAACAAAAAAAAGGATGAAGCGAATAAGTAAAGTAGTTGAAATAATGATACTTATATTTTTCATAACTAGTTGTGGTACTTCAAAAAAAGGAGGAGAACGAGAACTTACTTTCAAAAAATATTTAGATACACGGAAAATTGATTTTAAAAAACTTAACGATAGTAATTATACAGATTATTATTTGGAATTTCTAAACGACGAGAAAAAGAAAGTACTGTCAAGTAATCAATACCTAAAAGTAAACAAAGTATATGTTTACCAGGGGAATCGAAATGTAATTACTTTCTGTATTTATTCGGATGAAGGTTATTTGTATATGGCAGAGGCATATAAAACAGGTGGAATGTTTTTGACCGAACCAAAAGACGGAATAAGACAACTAAACCAAAAAATAGAATTGAACTTTCTAGGTTTTTTTGAATTAGAAGATACTATTTTTAAAAGTAGTCGTCATGTAAAAACTCCTTTTTACGAAATGA
>JAYVGE010000356.1:0-7064 GCA_043772515.1 Flavobacterium sp.
GTTTTGAAGTCATCAATATGCTCGACGGAGATGCCTTAGACAAAATCGTTGCCAAACACCAACCCGACTTCATTGTTCCCGAAATAGAAGCTATCAGAACGGAGCGTTTCTATGATTATGAAAAGCAAGGCATTACCGTAGTCCCATCTGCGAAAGCGGCAAATTTCACCATGAACAGAAAAGCCATTCGGGATTTGGCGGCCAAAGAATTAGGATTACGCACCGCCAATTATCGTTATGCCACTTCGATTGAAGAACTTCGCAAAGGTGTTGAAGCCGTTGGGACCCCCTGCGTGGTAAAACCATTAATGTCCTCTTCCGGAAAAGGACAATCAACTATAAAAGGTAACACGCCAGCAGAAATCAACGCAAGTATTGACAAAGCATGGCAATATGCTGTAGAAGGTTCCCGTGGCGACATCGTAGAAGTCATAGTCGAAGCTTTCGTTAATTTCAACTCAGAAATCACATTATTGACCGTAGTTCAAAATAACAATCCCACTTTATTTTGTGCGCCAATCGGACACAGACAGGAACGCGGGGATTATCAAGAAAGCTGGCAACCTGCAAAAGTATCCGACAAAGACCTATACGAAGCTCAAGATATGGCCGAAAAAGTAACCGAAGCTTTGGGCGGAGCAGGACTCTTTGGTGTAGAATTTTTCCTTGCCGATGACGGCGTTTATTTCTCGGAATTATCCCCAAGACCACACGATACCGGAATGGTGACTTTGGCAGGAACTCAAAATTTTAATGAATTCGAATTGCATTTACGAGCTATCTTGAGCTTGCCAATTTTCGAAATTACTTTAGAAAAATCGGGAGCCAGTGCCGTTATTTTAGCATCAGAAAATAGCAATAATCCAACATATACTGGAATTGAAAATATAGCATGTCTATCCAAAACCGATTTTAGAATTTTTGGCAAACCAACCTCAAGACCGTACCGAAGAATGGGTGTAGCTCTAGTTAATGACAAACTAGAAACGCCTATAGAAGAAATTGTAGAAAGAGCAAAAAAAGCCGCTATGCTAATAAAAACACATTCTTAATTTTGACCATCTCTTCATAGACAGATGAATTGAAATAACTAAATAATAATGTCCTGTCGAGCACAGTTGAGATTCGCTATTGAATCTCGACTGCGTTTGACTCTACAAAATCTAAGAAGCAGCATTAATTCGTAGTTATTGCTTAAAAACACGAAACCCTTTTGGCGTCATTGCCGTATGTTTTTTGAACAATCGTAAAAAATAGGAATAATCATCATACCCTAATTCTGTTGCAATTTCATTAACAGTCATTTTTTTATCCATAAGCATCCGTTTGGCTTCTAGAATAATTCTGTTAGTGATACGTTCGGTTGTCGTTTTTTTTAGTGTTTCTTTGCTTATCCTATTCAAATGTTTTAAAGTAATATGAAGTTGAGAAGCATAAAAAGAAGGTCTTTTTTCTGCCTTGAAGTGTTTTTCTAAAAGCACTTCAAATTTTTTAATTTTTAAATTGTACGAATGCGTTTCATGAACATTGTCTTCATTAAATTTTCGAGCGATTTCAATATGTATACTATCTAACAAATTTATAATTTTGTCCTGCTTCAGCATCATTTCGCCTCTACTTTCCGCAATTATACTATCAAAATAAGGCAAAATGGATTTTGACTCCGCACTGTTAAAAAGCATTTCAGGCGAATTATGTACCGAAGTATAAAAAGTATATTCATCGATAGTTTTTTGCCCAAAATAAAGATTATATATTTCAGACGAATAGAAAATAACAAAACCCTCAATATCATCAGACAAGTTCCAATGATGCATTTGTCCAGGTTGTAAAAAAAACATACTTCCCGTAGTAATCGAAAATACTTCAAAATCAATTTCATGGGTTCCGGTTCCTCTAGTAAAAAATACCAATACATACGAATTGTGTCGGTGCGGTTCCTCTACAAAACGATGGTCAATTAAATGATTTTTGAATGTATTGATGTACAAATCGCTATTGGTCGAACTACAGTTAAACTGCTGGATATTGTAAATAGGATACTTTCTCATAGTTCTAAAATGTCTTTATTGTGCTATAATTGGCGAATATAGAAAACATCTATGACACAGATAAAAAATACCTTTGTTAAAAAAAAACAAACATGTCACACACTATTGTTCATATCCTAAATAATGAATGTCCTCACTGTCTTGAAGGAAAAGTTTTTAATGAAAAAAACATCTTTTTCAATATTGGATTTCCGAAAATGAATGAGTACTGCTCCCATTGTCAGTATAAATTCGAAAAAGAGCCTGGCTATTTCTTTGGTGCGATGTACGTAAATTATGGCTTAACGGTTGCTCAAGGAATTGCTACTTATGCCATTGCTCAAAACTTTTTTGAAGAAACGTTCGACTTGAGTATGATTCCTATTATAGCAGTAGTTATTGTTACATTGTCCTCTTTTAATATTCGATTTTCTAGATTATTATGGATTTATATGTTTAAAAATTATTCTCTTTAACAACAGTAAAATCAACTAATTCAGAAGGAATTCAGTAATTCTATATTTTCTTCTCTTTTTAATTTAGAAAAAAAGCTATCTTAGTTAGCTCAAACTGATATAAAAATGAAAAAACGATTCGTATTCTTATTCCTCTTTTCGGGATTATTGACTCATGCACA
This sequence comes from Flavobacterium sp., assembly GCA_043772515.1. Classification (GTDB taxonomy): domain Bacteria; phylum Bacteroidota; class Bacteroidia; order Flavobacteriales; family Flavobacteriaceae; genus Flavobacterium. The sequence continues at coordinate 2,668 of JAYVGE010000356.1, forward strand.
AAATAAAAAAGTAGCATTAAAATCTCAAATCGTTGAAGTTTCCTGTGGTGAATGCCAGTTCGGAATGGAAGGTAATGCCTGTGATTTGGCCGTTCGTATCGACGGAAAATCTTATTTTGTAGATGGAACCAAAATTGACGAACATGGTGATGCACATGCCAAAGATGGTTTTTGTTCCACCATTCGCAAAGCTGAGGTTACCGGAGAAGTTCTCGACAATCGATTCAAGGTTACGGCATTTAAATTATTGCCTGAAAAAACTGCCGAAAAGCAATAAAAACGTATTGGTTCGAAAATAACACATTAGATCAATATTCTCTCGAGAATACATTTATCGCATCCTTTATTTGACACAGATTACACAAATTAATCTATAAAATTTGCGCAATCTGTGTCAAATTTTATTCAATATTAACTCACACATTTTTCCTAAAAAAATGGCTTTAATTCTCAAAAATATTTCAAAACTCATTACACTTACTCCCAAAGAGCAAGAATTATTTTTGTCTAAAACAGAAACACATCACTACAAAGCTAAGACTATTTTATTATCTGTTGGTATCGTTTGTCAACATTCTTATTTTGTAAATTCGGGTCTCTTGCGAAGTTTCAGCATTAGTGATGCTATTGTAGAACATGTATTGAATTTTGCCTGTGAAGGCTGGTGGATTGGCGATATGTACAGTCTGCTTTCGCAAAAACCAGGTAATTTATTTATCGAAGTATTAGAAGACGCAGAAGTAGTTTTACTATCCAAAGAAAACCAAGAAGTACTCTACCGCGAAATTCCAAAATTAGAACGTTTTTTCAGAATACTAACCGAAAATTCTTTGGTTGCCAATCAAGAACGATTAATGGATAATTTGAGTTTATCCGCCGAAGAACGGTTTGAAAAATTCTGCAAAAAATATCCTACGCTAATTCAGAAAATAACCCAAAAACACCTTGCCTCCTACATTGGGGTCACTCCAGAGTTTTTTAGTAAAATGAAATCTAGATTGCTAAGAAAATAGTTTACAGATCTATAGTTTACAGCCAATGAAACGGAATACTGAAAACTACTTTTCTTAATCTACATTAAGTGACTTTGTCTCCTAACCCATGTAAATTTGTAACTTAATTTATATACTATGGAAAATACAATGCTACACAAAGCTGAAACCAGAGGGAACGCTAATCATGGATGGCTAAACGCTTATCACACCTTTAGTTTTGCCAGTTACTATAACGCAGATCGCAATCAATTTGGAGTTTTACGTGTTTTAAACGACGACACTATTACTGGTGGAATGGGTTTTGGAACACATCCCCATGATAATATGGAAATCATCACCATTCCGCTCGAAGGCGATTTGGCACACAAAGACAGCATGGGAAATACGGAAATAATCAAAAATGGTGATATTCAGGTGATGAGTGCTGGAACCGGAATACAACACAGCGAGTTCAATCCCAATGCCGATCGACAAACCAAACTGCTTCAAATTTGGTTGTTCCCAAACAAAAGAGATGTAGCACCAAGGTACCAACAAATAGCATTGAATCCAGAAGATCGAAAAAATAGATTACAACAAATTCTTTCTCCATACCCAGAAGATGCGGGTGTTTGGATTCATCAAGACGCTTGGTTTCATTTGGGAGAATTGGATTCGGGCGTTGCTACAACTTACAAACTTAAGAAAGAAGGAAACGGATTGTATGCCTTTATCTTAAAAGGAAACGTAACGATAAACGGTCAGGAATTGACCACTCGTGATGGTTTTGGAATAACCGATTTTAAAATTGTAGACATCAAAGCCACTACAGATACATCGATTTTACTGATGGAAGTTCCAATGAAACAATAACATTAATCGAATTTAATTTGGTGCATTCAAAAAATTAAATATCAGGATATTCATTTAAGCATTCATCATCCTAAAAGGTCTTTTTTGTCTTTATAAATATTAGCGTTTATGCATAGTACGTTTTTTTTAAGTGCATTAAAAACAAACACTTTTAAAAGTAGCAATCCCTTAATATATATAAACTCTATTAAATCTTTGCATTTCTAATCCCAACAAATTTCATTTCCGTTGGGATTTTTTTTTACTTTTCGACTCCTAAAAAATACTATTTTTGTAGCTTTCTTAAACTTGTCAAGAATACGGGGCAATTTTAAACTTTAAACATTAAACAAAAAAGATAATGAAAGCATACGTTTTTCCGGGTCAAGGAGCACAATTCACAGGAATGGGTAAAGATTTATATGATAATTCTACATTAGCCAAAGATTTATTCGAAAAAGCCAACGAAATATTAGGTTTCCGAATTACAGACATCATGTTTGAAGGTACGGCCGAAGAACTCAAAGAAACCAAAGTTACCCAACCAGCTGTTTTTTTACACTCGGTTATTTTGGCCAAAACCTTAGTAGATTTCAAACCAGAAATGGTGGCAGGACACTCATTAGGCGAATTTTCGGCTTTGGTCGCCAATGGCACTTTGTCTTTTGAAGACGGATTAAAATTAGTTTCAAAACGAGCTCTAGCAATGCAAAAAGCCTGCGAAATCAAACCTTCGACAATGGCTGCCGTTTTAGGATTAGCAGATGAAGTTGTCGAAGAAGTTTGTACTTCAATTGACGGAATTGTTGTGGCCGCAAACTATAACTGCCCAGGACAATTGGTAATTTCAGGAGAAACCACTGCAGTAGAAAAAGCCTGCGAAGCTATGAAAGCTTCTGGTGCAAAACGAGCATTATTATTACCAGTCGGAGGAGCTTTTCACTCACCAATGATGGAACCTGCCAGAGAAGAATTGGCCGCTGCAATAGAAGCCACTTCATTTGCAACTCCTATTTGCCCAGTGTATCAAAATGTAAGCGCTTCTGCAGTTTCGGATGCCAATGAAATTAAGAAAAACTTAATTATTCAATTGACAGCTCCTGTAAAATGGACACAATCGGTACAACAAATGATTGCCGATGGTGCGACTTCTTTTACAGAAGTGGGACCTGGAAAAGTATTGGCAGGTTTGATTGGAAAAATCAATAAAGAAGCTGTGACCACAAACGCTTAAAATTAGTGATCAGTTGTTGTTATAAAACAAAATCCTCATGAACTTATATTTGTAAGTATTTTTTACATAATCTGCAAGACATTGTTTTAGATTTCATTATTTTCAAGAATCTTATACATCTGTCCTATTTTTTATTTGAAAAAAGTTTTATCTTTAGGCGTTAATCTATCTCAATTATTAATTCTCAAAGAACAACAACATGAAAAAAATACTTTTAAGCTTGACATTCGCTATCGCATTATTAACTTCTTGTAAAGAAAAAACACAAGACAAAATGGAAGAAGCTGCTGGAGCTGTTACAGAAGAAGTAAAAGCTGCCGTCGATTCTACAGCAAATAAAGTAGAAACTGTTGCTGATTCGGCAAAAGCAAAAGTGGATAAAGTGGTTGAAACGGGAGCCGAAAAAGTAGAGAAAGTGGCAAAAGAAGTTAAAGAAAAAGCCAAGAAATAATAAAAAGATTGAACAAAAAAAAAAACGATTTCAAAACCGAATCCTCACAAACCGATGTTTGTGGGGATTTTTTATTTTAATGTTGTGTATAATTAGAAACCTTCTATTTGGAAAATCATTTTTGACAGAAAAATTAAAGATTTGTTTTCACATGATTTCCAAGCAACAAACGGTAAACGTCAATCAAGATAAACAAAAAAATAATGAAACAAACTGCCGATTCAGAAAACAAGGACAAAGAGAGCGGATTGATTAGAATGAAAAGAAACGCATTAATTCTTTTGGGAATTGCTGCACTTCTTTTTGTGATTGCCGTTTATTTTGAGATTAGAATATTAAAAGCTTTTAGCGAAGCTGCTATGGTAGGCGGAATCGCCGATTGGTTTGCTGTCGTAGCTTTGTTTCGACATCCTTTGGGGATACCGATTCCTCACACGGCACTAATCCCAAGAAACAAAGACAGTATAGGAGACAATTTGGGTAATTTTGTTGCCGATGAGTTTTTAACTCGTCAAAAAATAGAAGTAAAATTAGAGCAGTTTAATTTTGCCACAAAAGCCTCCGACTGGTTGTCAGAAAAACAAAATGCATCAAAAGTTGCCAGTCTAATTACGGCAAATGTTATACCTGGAATTTTAAAAACGGTTAACGATGATGATGTAAAAAGAATCATTCATTTTCAATTTAAAGAAAAATTAGCAACGATAAACTTTAGCGAATGGGCTGCAATTGGACTCGAATCTCTAAATAAAAACGGACAGCAAGATCAATTATTGACAAACATTTTGGAAATACTGAGTAATGAACTCGTAATTCATAAAGATTTAATTCGCAAAAAAGTAAAGAACGCTACTCCTTTTCTAACTTTTGGTCTTGCCGACAATCG
>JAYVGE010000357.1:0-7050 GCA_043772515.1 Flavobacterium sp.
TTTTATTTTACCGTATTTAACCGATACTGTAGAACGCTATAATACCGATATGCAACATCAGATAGAAGCTGTTATCCAGAGAGAATACACAACTATTCACCCAAGTGTGTATTGGAAATTTAGAAAAGAAGCTCAAAAATATTTTCAAACGAACAATCCTAATAAAGAGTATATTTTTAAGGAAATTGTATTCCAGGAAGTCTATCCTTTATATGGCCAAATAGACATAAAAGGTTCGTCTGAACATCGAAATGAAACGGTAAAAGAAGATTTGAAAAACCAACTCCGCACACTTTTAGAGCTCTTTGAAAATCAAAAATCTAATAGTAACCTCGTTTTGATGGAACAACGAAAATTTGAATTGCAATCGTTTTACAAAGAACTAGATTTTCCGCTAAAGGCAGACTCCGAACAACAAATTCAGAATTATATAGCCAATGAGATTCATCCTATTTTAAGAAATACCCAAATGAATCCTGAAAGTGAAACAATGCGGCAAAATTATTTTGATAGTTTAGACGAAAAATCAGAAATGTTCTATCAGTCCCGTAAGAAATTTGACAGTGCTATGTCTATTATCAATAAAAAACTAGCGGCAGTACTAGACAAAAAACAAATCGAAGCCCAGCTTATTTATCCCCATTATTACGAACGATTTAAAACCGATGGTGTAGAACATAACTTATATATTGGTGCATCGATTGCTCCTACAAAACAATTTGATAGTCTTTACTTGTACAATTTAAGGTTGTGGCAATTGCAAACCTTGTGCGAAATGGAACTAGAACACCATCTACTCAAATCGAATTTGTCATATGAATTGGAGGTAACTTCCTTGATTTTGGTTTTTAGTTCTCCCATTTCTATCCGATTTAGAATGGATGAAAAACGTTTTGATGTTGATGGAACCTACAATGCACGGTATGAAGTAGTAAAAAAACGCATTGACAAAGCCAATATCAAAGGAACCAAGGATCGAATTACCCAAAAAGAGAAAATCACTATCGTTTATTCTCACAATACCGAAGAAACCGAATATCTAAAATACATTAGATACCTGCAATTCAAAAAAATACTCGAACCCACCATTGAGCAATTTGAAGTAGAAGAACTACAAGGGGTCTCTGGTCTAAGAGCCATTAGAGTAAAAGTAGCTAATGACAATCCCGAAAACCAAACAAAAAACTATTCGTATCAGGATTTATTAGACGAAATAAAATAGCCTTTACTGGTAGAAAGCATTGACAAAAGTAAAAACCGAAATCACTATTCCTATCATAAAAATATTGTAGGCAATACGCAATAATCTGTATTTTCGTTCCAATACTATTCCCAAAAAATACAAATCTTTCACCATAGAATTGTAGAGATATTCTCTGTCTTTCATCATTTCGTTCATTGCCCATTCGTATTCATGGAGTGGCATTTTGTAAAAATTTCCAAAGAAAAGAAGGTTTACTTTTTTGTCTTCGATATCTTTTCGAGTAAAAACCCCTTTGGTTACTTTTGGACGTGTCGAAAGAATGGCAAAAATGATGGTAACCACACTAGAAATTACCATAATAAAGGTAGGAATAATTAAATGCACATTCTTGGGACTGCCCAATTTTGGAATAATTGTAGAAAGTGCTACCGAAATGATAATAGCATTTACAGAAAGTAAAATATTGGCTTTACTATCGGCAATACCACTCAAACGAGTGTGGTTACCAAGTGTGATTCTAAACAAAGTATCAATACCTCGCTCTGGTTTCTCCTCTTTTGGATTCTTTATTTTATATTTTTTGAGTTTTTTATTTGTTTTATGGGTTGTTGCAGCAACTAAATCCTCCATCTTTTTAATGTTTTTTTCTTTTAATGGTTGCCAATGCAACAAAGCAAAATCGGTATAAAAATGATGTTTATGCATTAGAAAATCTAGGTTTTCTATCGCCCAATCTTTATCGGAAAAAGATTTGTCTTCGGTGTTTTGCCATTCCTCTCTTAAAATCTGACAGGTTTCTAAATAATTTTCCTCAAAAAGATGGTAATAATCGGCATCTTTTATTATTTTTTCAAAAAGAGTTTGTGGTACATACTCCATTGCAGTTGCTTGAATTAAGCGGGTAACTTTGGCAATATCCTGTTCTGATTTTCCTTTTTCTTTCAAGAAATCACAGACAATTGCGCATCCAGAATCTTCGTGATTGGTGTACCCATTTATATACCCTAAGTCATGAAACCAAGCTGCCAATAGTAGTAATTCTCGTTCGGAAGAATCCAAATTTTCGCTGTCGCAAAGAATCGTTACCGCATTGACTACGCCAAGTGTATGTTGCAAATTATGGTAGGTATATAAACTAGAAAGTTTATCTTTGAGTAAATTACATACAAAATCTTGGGCTTGATTTATAAGAGTCATAAACAAATTTTTATACCACTAAATTATGGAATTGTTTTCGGATAATCATTTTATAAATAAGAATAATACGATTTTAAGTTTTATTCTTTTAGCATTGGTATTGCAATCCTGTGCTACACATTACCCACAATACGGAAAGAATGTAGAAAGAACTGTGGCTCAAAATAGTACCGACACTACAAAAATCGCACATACCTTTTTTTTGGTTGGTGATGCCGGAAATGCAGACGAAGAAAAAACCCAACAAACACTAAAACTGCTACAAAATAGATTAGAAAAATCCGATAAAAACAGTACTCTTTTATTTCTGGGTGACAATATTTATCCCAAAGGACTACCCAATACCAATCTCCCAAAAGAACGTGCTTTGGCAGAAACAAAACTTACTAATCAATTAAAATTATCCCAAAACTACAAAGGAAAAACTATTTTTATCCCCGGAAATCACGATTGGTATAGTGGCATAAAAGGATTGGAAGATCAAGCCCAATTTGTAACCGACTACCTCAAGGACAAAAAATCTTTTTTGCCTAGAAAAAGTTGCGGTATCGAAGAGTTGAAAATCAATGACAAGCTAACCTTGGTTACCATCGATAGCCAATGGTTTCTAGAAGATTGGGACAAGGTTCCTACGATAAACGATAATTGCGATATCAAAACAAGAGAAGCTTTTTTTGATGAATTCGAGAATATTTTGAATAAAAACCAAGATAAAACGATAATTTTGGCACTACACCACCCATTGATGACCAACGGATCACACGGTGTACAGTTTTCTTTAGAAAAACAAATTTTTCCGTTAGAACAAAAAATTCCGCTTCCGGTTATAGGTTCTCTTATTAATTTAATGAGAAAAACGGCTGGAATTAGCCCGCAAGATATTCAAAACAAATACTATCAATATTTTGTAAAAAGAATAAAAACAGTACTACAAAGTAAGAATAATGTAATTGTGGTGTCTGGACACGACCACAATTTACAATATATAGACAAAGACAACATCAAGCAAATTATTAGTGGTGCGGGTTCAAAATCGGAAGCTGCAAAAGCAGTTTTTCCTAATGATTTTTCTTATGGTGGCAATGGCTACGTAGTTCTAAATATTCAGAAAAATGGTGCTATAAAAGCCTCTTTTTATGGTAATGAAGACACTAGCGAAAAATTACTTTTTGAACATACAATTCTTAATTCGAAACAGAGTTATACCTCCAAATTTCCTGAATCGTTTGCCAAAACGACTACAACTACTATTTATTCTAAAGAGCAAACGTGTAAAAGTACCTTTTATAAATTTCTCTTTGGGCAACATTACAGAAAAATATACAGTACAGCAATCGAAGTTCAAACCGCTACAATAGACACACTCTTTGGTGGATTAAAACCCAAACGTTCCGGCGGTGGACACCAATCTAAATCATTGCAAATCGTTGACAAAAACGGAAAAGAATATGTGATGCGTGCCCTAAAAAAGAGCGCTTCTCGTTTTCTGCAATCGGTAGCCTTCAAGAATCAATTTGTTGTAAATGAATTTGAAGATACTTATGCTGAGGATTTCTTATATGATTTTTACACCACTTCACATCCTTATACGCCATTTGCAGTGGGCAATTTGGCAGAAAAAATTGGAGTACTGCATACCAATCCTACTTTGTATTACATTCCAAAACACAAAGCCTTAAAAAATTTTAATTCCGATTTTGGAGATGAATTGTACATGGTCGAAGAACGTCCAACCGATAATCAGATCGAAGTAGAAAGTTTTGGAAACCCTAATGCAATTATAAGTACCGATGATTTATTAAAAAAACTACACAAAGACGAGAAATACACCGTAGACGAAAACGCTTATATCAAAGCCAGACTTTTTGATATGCTTATTGGCGATTGGGACAGACACGGTGATCAGTGGCGTTGGAGCGAACACAAAGAGGGCGACAAAATAATTTACAAACCCATTCCTCGCGACCGAGACCAAGCCTTTTCTAAATACGATGGCGCTTTGCTCTCGCTCCTGATGAATATGCCAGCATTGCGCCACATGCAAACTTTTAAAGAAGACATCAAAAACATAAAATGGTTCAATCGGGAACCCTATCCCCAAGATATTGCTTTATTAAAAACTGCCAATCAAAACGAGTGGATTACTCAAGCCAAATACATTCAAAAACATCTTTCGGATGCAGACATCGATACCGCTTTTTCCAATTTACCAAAAGAAGTTCAAGATGAAACAATTAACACTATTAAAAACAAATTAAAAATAAGAAAAACCCAACTGCAACGCTATGCATCAGAATACTACAACGTCTTACAAAAAACGGTTTTGATTGTTGGAACCGATAAAAAAGACAAATTTATAATTACTCACATAGCAAAAAACAATCTTGAAGTAGCCGTTTATCGCATAAAAAAAAGCGGAGATGAATTGCTTTATACCAAAAACTTTACTACTGAAAAAACCAAAAATATTTGGATTTATGGACTAGACGATGATGATGTTTTTGAAGTAAAGGGAAACTCAAAATCGGCAATAAACATTCGATTGATTGGCGGACAAAACCACGATAGCTACACCGTAGAAAACGGAAAAAGGGTAAAAATATACGATTTTAAGTCCAAAGAGAATACCTATATTCTAGATTCTAAGACAAAAACTGTTTTGACAAATAACTACGAAACGAATCTTTACGATTACAAAAAACCCAAATACAATGCTTTTTCGGGATTACCATTTGGCGGTTATAACCCCGATGATGGTACAAAACTGGGGTTTATTGCAAGTTATACCGTAAACAAATTCAACCAAAATCCGTACACACACAAACACATTCTAAAAGCCAATTACTATTTTGCAACAAACGGCTACGAACTTAGTTACAATGCTCATTTTCCGAAATCGATAGGCAAATGGAATTTGGATGTAGAAACTCGATTTACAAGTCCGAATTTTACGATTAATTATTTTGGTTCTGGTAATGAAACTCCAAACAATGAGACTCTTTTTGGAATGGATTACAATAGGGTTCGCCTTCGAATGTTGAAAGTGACACCAACAATCAATAAAATTGGTCGTTACGGAAGTAACCTTCTTTTTCAAACTACTTTTGAAAACATCGAAGTCGAAGAGACACTAGATCGATTTATAAATACCGTGACTTCTAAAGTCTTTGATAGGCAACAATTTGTTGGAGCAACAGTCAAATACAGTTATGAGAACTACGATGATGCTTCATTTCCTACAATGGGATTTGGGTTTTCTCTGGCGGGAAGCTGGAAAATGAATACGCAAGACCCACAAAGAAACTTCCCTACACTAGAAAGTAAAATCAATTTTAATCATAAAATTGATGCCAATGGCAAAATTATTTTGGCAACCATTCTAAAATCAAAAATCTTACTCAATAACCATTTCGAGTTTTACCAAGGTGCAACATTGGGTGGCGATTACGATTTAAGAGGTTTTAGAAACCAACGGTTTTTAGGAAATAAATCTTTTTATCAAAGTAGTGATTTACGTTGGAATATTGGTAAAGTTAGAAAAAGTATACTGCCAATGTCCTACGGAATCTTGGGTGGATTTGATTACGGACGTGTTTGGATTACAGGCGAAAACTCAGAAAAATGGCATCAATCTATCGGTGGCGGCTTATGGCTCAATGGCTTGAATGTCATAACTGCTAGGATCACTTATTTCAAAAGTGCCCACGAAGAAGCTAGAATCGCTTTTGGTCTAGGATTTGGATTTTAGCTTTTTGAGAGAAACTTGATAGACCTTCCCTCCTATTTTTTTGGTTTTTTCATCTGCTATAAACAACATATCATTGGATCTAAAACAAATCGCTTCTTTTTGAGAAAAATGATTTAGACTCAGATCGGTTCTTTTTCCTTTAAGAAAATTATCGTCTTGAAAACCTTCAAATTCAATAATTTTGTCATGACAAAGAACCACTATTTTAGACTCGTCTGGACTAATCGCAGCACTCGTAATGGCACAATGGTTATAACTGTCACAAGTCTTAAATGTACCCATTAATTGCGCTTGATGAGAACCTGACGAATTGGGAACTTTGTACAAAAATGCAGTTCCATCAAATCCCTTGCTTCGATTTTTGGTAAAAAGGTAAAAATTGTTTTTGTATTCAAAAAAACCTTCTACGTCATAGAATAATTTGGATTTTTTTGGAGGAAATTCTTTTTGTTCTGGATACGAAAAGTCTATTTTGTAAGCAGGAATAGTGCTTGTTTTATCTAAGGATTTTTTATCGATTTTATAAATACACAAATCTCTCCGGAGATTATCATTATTCCCAAAATCGCCAATATACAGGTTTTCGTTTTTGTCTTTTGTAATATCTTCCCAATCTATATTTTCTGTATTCTGCACAGTTATAGCTTTACCAACAACTCCATTTTCTGCATTTATGGCATAAATTACATTGGCATTACCACTATCTTCTATCATCCAAAGCAAATTGTCTTTTCGGAAATAAGTAACTCCTGAAACTTCTCTTAGTTTTTTGGGTAAAGAATAAAGTGCTGACAAAGTGCTTGATTTTTGCTGACAAGCCAATAAAAAAAAAGCAATTGCAAAAGAAATATATTTTTTCATATTTAGAAACTATTTGTTTTTTTATGTAATATGTAATTGC
>JAYVGE010000358.1:0-7044 GCA_043772515.1 Flavobacterium sp.
CGAATTGTTCCTTGAAGAGAAAAATGCCAAATGGAACACACCGTACCTGTTTACCGGAAAAGAACTCGATCGCGAAACAGGTCTCTCTTATTTTGGAGCAAGGTATTATGATAGTAAGGTGTCTTTGTGGTTGAGTGTTGACCCGCTGGTGGAAAGTACTTTTTCTAGTTATGCTTATTGCTATAATGATCCAGTGAATTTCATTGATCCTACGGGGATGTCTCCTGAATGGCATCCAGATGAAAAAGGGAATTTAATTGCAGATAAAGGAGATAATGCAAAAACATTACGAAAATATATAAATAAAAATTACAATGATGCTAAATTAAGTCAGTCGGCAGCTAATACTCTATATTCTACCCTAAAAAATAATAAAATAAATATTAATAAATTGAATCCTGAAACATTAAATAAAAATATTTTTGGACTTAATTATCCGGGTGCTAATAATCCAAAAAAATACAATGGTAAATCTGATTATTCTGTAAAACCTACTGAAATTGAAGTTCCTGCTTTTATACATGATAAAGACTACGATGCTATACCAGCTGTTGGTGGAGGTGATTTATTTTTTAACTCTGCAACTACAACTGCCGATAATAATTTTGTTATAAGGATGGGTAAATTAGTAGATAAATATAAAAACGCTGGAGAGTATAAATCAATGGTTAAAGCTAGTGTATTAGGGAATGGATTAAATGCTGCATCTTCATTTAAACAAGCATATCAAAACATAAAACGAGCTGTTATAGTTCCAACATCTTTAACTAATCCTATTTATCTTCATCTGTAAATTATGAAAAATAGAACTTTGGCTATTTCGTTTATTATAAGTTTATTTTATGTATTAATTGGAACTATTACTGTTATAGTTAGTTTTCCTGATTACTCAATTATGGGTTTTGATTATAATAGTTTTTTATGGATTCCATTGGTAATATTAACATTACCTGTAAATATATTATTGTTTGGTTTGGTTATAGTTGACAATTCTTTTTTAAGCATTTTAATATTGCAATCAGTAATGTTTTTAATAACTTGGTTTTTATTTTATAAAATATTAGGTTGTATAAAGAAAGAAGAATAAAAAAATCAGCTCGTGCCTACAAAGTTAAGCAGTTAAAAACGGCAATAAAAAAAACTTCGTCAGGCTATGGCGAGGTTTTTTTGTTGTGAGGCAACGAAGATATTTTAATTAAATTACAGACCTAATACCATCTATATTTTCTAAATAGTCCAAAAGGTTTTGGTATAATGCCTATATAGTATGAAAATAGTACAATATTTATTGGACTATATTGAATACATAATCGGTATTATTCCAAAAACGCAAAAGTTCAATCGTTCCGTTTTCAAAACGATAATAAAGTGTAATTTGTTTTAGAACTGAAACTTGAAACGTATTTTTGTAAACGGTGGGTTTAAAAGTTATGTTGAGTGCACGACATATTGCATCTTTTAAAAAACACACACAATAAATTTGATTAAGAAAAACCTATTTTTATCGTACATTAATCAATAAAATCTGCGTAATCTGTTTTATCTGCGTGCCAATTTTTCCAGCAGATTTAAAAAAAAATATAAAAAATGCAATTTGTCGTGCACCCGATAAAGCATCCCAAAAGTTAAAAACGGGGGTTTATGACGGGACAATTGAAAGGGTGCCGATTTAATGCGGATAGGCGGTATGATTTTATACCTTTTCGTAAAAGAGAAAGAGCCAACCAAAGAAAATGGGACAAATGTTGAATTTGTCGTATTGGCAAAAAATACCTGTAATCAAAAATTTTATCTTGAAAAATTAAAATTAAAAACTGAAGAAATCGATCTTTTTCTTCAGTTTTGTGATGTCGATCCTAAATCTAAAATAGTAGTTAAGGATAATAACGTGCTTAGTATGATGGATTTTTTATCAGCCAAAAATATTGAATTTCTGAAATTTCCACATTAAATGTCGAAAAATTAAGTTGTTTTATGAAACCTAGAACTGAGAATTGAGACTGCAACTGATTACTAAAAACGGATCACTGAAAACTATCGATTAAGCCACCAGATACTACCATTCAAAACCGTGGCAAAGCTTACCCAAAGTAAATAAGGAATAAACAAATAACCCGAAATTTTATTGATTTTGGCAAATTGAAGGTAGGTTTCGTAAATCATGAGCCACAAAATGATTATTTCCAGACCCGCTAACATTGGGTTTCTCAGTCCAAAAAACAAATACGACCACAAAGTATTTAAAGCGAGTTGAATAGCGAAAAATAACAACGCTTTTTTGATGATTTCTTTTTCGAAATCTATTCTATCCCAAACTAATCCTGCGGCAACCCCCATCATGATAAAAAGCACGCTCCAGACTGGTGCAAAAATCCAATTGGGCGGGTTAAAGCTGGGTTTGATTAATGTCGGATACCAAGTCGTTATTGCGCTTCTGGTCACTATGCCAGAAAAATAACCAACTGCCAAACAGCTAACAACTACTATTAAAATTCGAGTTATCTTATTCATTTCTTTTTTTCAATTTGCTCCAAAATTAATCAAAAACTTTCTAACGATTAACCAAATAAACAAATAACCGTATAAAGCAAAAAAGTATCTTTGCCAAAATTTTATCATTCATGTTAGCAGCAAACGATTTTATACCAATACAGTATTCCCAAACCCTAGAACAAGGCAGTTTTTCTTGGAGCACACCCAGTAATATTGCTCTAGTGAAATATTGGGGCAAAAAAGAGAATCAGATTCCAGCTAATCCATCGGTTAGTTTTACGTTGAATAATTGTAAAACGATCACGACTTTGGCTTTCGTCAAAAAAATAAAGGAGGACAATTTCTCTTTCGATTTATTCTTTGAAGGAAAACCCAAAGAAGATTTCAAGCCAAAAATTCAGAAATTTCTGGAGCGAATCGAATTGTATTTACCATTTTTAAAGAATTATCATTTTACGATTGATACTCAAAATACGTTTCCGCACAGTTCCGGAATTGCTTCATCGGCATCGGGAATGGCGGCTTTGGCAATGAATTTTATGAGTTTAGAAAAAGCATTAAATCCAGCTATGACCGAAGATTATTTCTATAGTAAAGCTTCTTTTCTGGCTCGACTAGGCTCTGGAAGTGCTTGCAGAAGTGTAAAAGGACAAGTAGTAGTTTGGGGAAATCAAGCCAATGTAAAAGAAAGTTCAGATTTATATGGAATTGAATATCCGTATGCAATACATGATATATTCAAAAATTTTCAAGACACAATTTTGCTGGTTGATAAAGGTGAGAAACAAGTCTCTAGCACTGTTGGTCATGATTTAATGCACGACCACCCTTTTGCCGAAAGGCGATTTGCTCAAGCGCATGAAAATCTAGACAAACTAATTCCTGTTTTCAAAAATGGTAATCTCGAAGAATTTATGGCAATCGTCGAAAGCGAAGCCTTGACTTTGCACGCGATGATGATGACTTCTATGCCGTATTTTATTTTGATGAAACCCAATACTTTGCAAATTATTAATGCCATTTGGAAATTCAGAAATGAAACTAAAACACCTGTTTGTTTTACTTTGGATGCTGGAGCCAATGTGCATGTTTTGTATCCCAATTCGGTCAAAGAAAAAGTATTGCAATTTATTAAAGCAGAATTAGTTGACTATTGCCAAAATGGTCAGTATCTTTGCGACGAAATTGGGAATGGCGCTTTGTTGAGGTGATTCTTTTTTTCGTATCTTTAATTCTTAATTAGTGCAATTATGGATTTGAATGCCGAGAAATTAAAAGTAATTAAAAAGATAGTAAAAACCAAGGATGTTCTGCTTCTAAAAAAAATCAAAGCATTTTTTGAAGAGGAAAAGAAGAAAGTCTGGAACGAATTAACACCCGAACAGCAGGAAAAAATAAACATCGGAATACAAAATGAAAATCGTGAAGATGGAGTCAATTTCTAAAAATGATACTCATAGACATACAATTTGAAAAATCAGAATTGATGAAAAAGTTGGCAGAAACCAATGATATATCAATAATTGAAGCGATTAGGAATATTTTTAAATCCGAAAAATAAAGATTTTTGGGATGAGTTAACTCAAGAACAAAGAGATGTAATTGAAGAAGGAGATAGGCAAATTGAAAGAGGGGAGTTTGTAGATTTTGAAGGATTTATTCAGAGATATCTTTAGTTATATGCGAGATATTTAAATTTCAATTGACGCTCAAAAAAAGACAAAAAACCTCTTAGAATATCTTGAGGTAAAGTGGTCAGAAAGAGTTAGAATTAAATTTGCAAAAAAATTGTACGATTCCCTTAAAATAATTAGAGTTAATCCATAGATTTTTCCTAAATCAGAAACGAATAAAAATATTATAAATGTGTTGTTACAAAACAAACAACTTTGTTTTACACCTACACAAGCAAACGAATAAATGTGATTTCTCTTTTTGATACAAGACAAAACCCTTTAAAAATAAACACACACACACAATAAATATCCCCAAATGAAAGGACCTTTATTTTACTCAAAAATATTACTCTTTGGAGAATACGGAATTATTCGGGACTCTAAAGGCTTATCAATTCCTTACAATTTTTACAATGGTGCACTAAAGAAAGATGAAAATCCTTCGCAAGAAGCAATACAATCAAATAGTCATCTAAAACGATTTGTAACCTATTTGGAGCAATTGCAAAAGGAACAGCCAGATTTAGTAACTTTTGATTTAGAGGCTTTAAATAAAGATGTTCAAACGGGAATGCATTTTGATTCCAGCATTCCGCAAGGATATGGTGTAGGTAGTAGTGGTGCTTTGGTAGCTGCTATTTATGATAAATATGCACAAAATAAAATCACGGTTTTAGAAAATTTAACGCGGGAGAAGTTATTGCAACTTAAAAATATATTTGCACAAATGGAGAGTTTTTTTCACGGAAAAAGCTCAGGTCTTGATCCCTTGAATAGTTATTTGAGTATTCCGATTCTTATTAATTCTAAAGACAATATTGAGGCTACTGGAATTCCTACTCAAAGTGTTGACGGAAAAGGTGCCGTGTTTTTACTAGATTCGGGTATTGTTGGAGAAACGGCTCCGATGGTAAATATTTTTATGGAAAACCTAAAAGATAAAGGATTTCGTATAATGCTTAAAAACCAATTTGTAAAATATACAGATGCTTGCGTCGAAAATTTTCTTGGAGGCGACATAAAATCTTTATTTGCGAACACAAAAAAGTTGTCTAAAGTTGTTTTGAATAATTTTAAACCAATGATTCCAGAACAGTTTCATAGTATTTGGCAAAAAGGAATAGATACCAATGATTATTATTTGAAATTATGTGGTTCAGGTGGAGGTGGGTATATTCTTGGCTTTACACAAGATATAGAAAAAGCAAGAGCGTCCCTAAAGGAGTATAAATTAGAAGTTGTGTACCAGTTTTAATTCTTTAAAACTGCTGTGGTTTGAAAAATTTATAATTTCCGCAAATATTGCTTTTGACTTAGAGAAAAGAATAGTATAAATAAAAAACTAGTATTTTTTTATTATATTTTATTAAAAATAAGTGAATTAGGTTTTTTGAAATGCAAATGCAATACCAAAATTGCAAAAATGAGGAGTGAAAATTATATTTTAGCAAGTAAAATCTTTCGAAATAACTAAGTTTTGGCTGTAATTTTTTTTAGAATGAAATTTACAATAAGTCTTACATTATAAAAAAAATATTCTATCTTAGTCATTTACTTTTTCGTCCTTTTACCTACAAAAAAACGATATGTCTGAAAGCAAGAATCTTAACAAGTATAAGATGCGGAATATATTTATTCCCTTGATTATAGTTATTCTATCTTGTACTTCACTTATAATTGTTAATTACCTGACTATTAAGATATTGTCTTCGTCTAGGGCTTATGTAAATGGGGAGTCTCATTATTCAAAAGGTCAAAAAGATGCTGCTCGTCACCTCATTACGTATCTGTATACTAAGGATAGTCTGCAATGGAAATTGTTTAATCAAGAATTAAATGTTCCAAAGGGAGATGGTGTTGCTAGAATTGGGTTAGCCAATAATGGTGCTATTGAAGTTATAAAAAATGGATTAAGAGCGGGTAGAAATCATGAGGAGGATTTGAATGATATGATCTGGTTGTTTAGAAATTTTCATGCTGTCCCTTTTTTGCAAAAAGCTATTAGTGAATGGCAAAAAGGAGATTACTTGATAGGTCAATTTGCTTTGATAGGAAACGAAGCCGATGAGAAAATAAGAAGTAGCAATCTGAAATTGGAAGACCGACAACGATTTTTGAAGAGGATAAATGTTATAACGGATAAACTAACAATAAATCAACGAAATTTTTCGAACGCACTCGGAGAAGGAACCCGTTCAATCAAGACGTACCTGCTTTTTGTAGATGTTTTCTTTACTTTGATAATTATTGGTAGTGTAAGTATTTACTACTCACTTATGATTAATCGATTAATGCGTTCTAAACATGAAGCGGAAGATAAAAATAGAAATTTAATAGTTGCTAATAAAGAACTCGATAAGTTCGTTTATAGTGCGTCACATGATTTGCGATCACCAATTTCTTCCTTAAAAGGATTAATAGAAATTGTAAAACTGGAGGATAATTTGGATCAAATTAGGAATTATCTCAACTTAATGCAACAAAGTCTTGATAAGCAGGACTTGTTCATTAAAGAAATAATAGATTATTCGAGAAATAAAAGAAAAAAAATTGCAATTGTTCCTGTTAGTCTAAACAAAATTATAGAAGAGATTATAGAACAACACCAGTATATTAAGGGAGCAGACGAAATTACTATCAAAAAACAGTTGTCTATAGATGCTATATATAGTGATGGGTTGAGGTTGAGAATTATCTTGAATAATTTGCTGTCAAATGCTATTAAGTATGCAGACGAAAGCAAAGCAAAGAGCTATATTTTGATTAAAACTTTTAAGCTTGGAGGATTTTATACTATAGAAATTGAAGATAATGGTATCGGAATTAAGGAAGAATATCAAGCAAAAATTTTCGAAATGTTTTTTGTAACTCATAA
>JAYVGE010000359.1:0-2906 GCA_043772515.1 Flavobacterium sp.
AGTTGAGCTTACCGATAACGCATTATATATTCAAGTTCCAAGTAAATTTTTCTACGAATGGCTAGAAGAACACTATGTAAAATTATTAAAAGTAGCACTAACCAAAGAACTTGGCAAAAACGCAAAGTTACTCTATAAAATCAAAATGGAGAACACTTATGGTAACAAACAACCTTTTACAGAACAATTACCTAGTTCGAATAGAGGTCCGATGAAACCACAAGAAGTAGATGCTCCTTTCAAAAACTTAAACCCAGAATTAAAAAATCCTTTTGTTATTCCAGGTATTCGAAATTTAAAAATCGAATCCCAATTGAATGCCAATTATAGTTTTGATAATTTTCTCGAAGGAGATTCTAATCGATTAGCACGATCTGCTGGTATGGCTGTAGCCAACAAACCCGGAGGAACATCGTTTAATCCCTTATTAATTTTTGGAGGTGTTGGTCTTGGAAAAACACATTTGGCACACGCTATTGGTGTCGAGATAAAAGACAAATATCCAGAGAAGACGGTACTTTATATTTCTGCAGAAATTTTTACACAACAATATATAGATTCTGTAAAGAAAAACAACCGAAACGATTTCATACATTTCTATCAATTGATAGATGTTTTGATTATTGATGACGTTCAATTTCTTTCTGGAAAATCAGGAACACAAGATGTGTTTTTTCACATATTTAATTATTTGCATCAAAACGGGAAACAGGTTATTTTAACCTCAGACAAAGCTCCTGTAGACATGCAAGATATTGAACAACGTTTATTATCTCGTTTCAAATGGGGATTGTCTGCCGAATTGCACCAACCCGATTACGAAACAAGGGTTTCGATTCTAAAAAATATTTTGTACCGCGATGGTGTCGAAATTCCAGAAGAAATTATAGAATACGTAGCTCGAAACATCAAATCGAATGTACGAGAACTCGAAGGAGCTATCATTTCTTTGATAGCACAATCTTCTTTTAACAAAAAAGAAGTTACTATAGAATTGGCCAAAAGTGTTGTCGAAAAATTTGTTAAAAATGTAAAACGAGAAATCTCTATCGATTTTATACAAAAAACTGTATCCGATTATTTTCAATTAGATCTAGAGTTGTTGCAATCAAAAACTAGAAAAAGACACGTAGTACAAGCGAGGCAATTGGCGATGTTTTTTGCAAAAAAATTCACAAAAGCCTCTTTAGCCAATATCGGTTCTCAAATTGGAGACCGGGATCACGCCACCGTATTACATGCTTGCAAAACGGTTGACAATCTTGTAGCCACAGACAAACAATTTAAGAAATACGTCGAAGACATCAATTCAAAACTAACATTATAATCGCACTATGTCCGTAAAAATTCTGATGGTTTGCTTAGGCAACATCTGTCGGTCACCATTGGCCGAAGGAATATTGGCATCTAAACTACCCAAAACAAAATTTACTGTAGCTTCGGCTGGCACAGGTTCTTGGCATGTAGGGAAATCTCCCGATGAGCGTTCGATTACTGTTGCCAAAAAAAACGGATTATCGATATCGAATCAAAAAGGACGACACTTTCAAACCAATGATTTTGACACTTTTGATTACATTTATGTCATGGACAGTAACAATTACAAGGATGTAATTCGTTTAGCCAAAAATCAAGATCAAAAAAACAAAGTAAAACTACTTTTAGACGAATTGTTCCCCTCAGAAAATGTAGATGTGCCAGATCCTTATTACGGTTTAGCAAACGGTTTTGATATGGTTTACCAAATGATCGACCAAGCCTGCGAGGTAATTGCAGACCAATTGATAAAAAAACATTCCTAGAAAACTGGATTAGTTTTTCTAACTTTGTTAAAATTCTATCTATTATGCCAATCGTAAAAAACTTCTCCGATTTAGATTTATCAAAAACACACCATTATTCCGACTATTTGTTATGGCAATTTCAAGAGCGAGTAAAACCCATTAAAATTAAAAAAAAGAGTCCTGCTCCAAACAGAAATCACCCACAATTAACTGTTCCTTTGACCTTTGGATTCGACACCTATTTCTACAACAACCCTTGTCCTTATTATCCTGCTCCATTTGATGTTCGATTATCAAAAAAAGGACACGGACTATTGTTCAACCCAATTTTTACCTCATTTTGAGATGAAAACAAATTGGATAAAAAAGGTTATAATGGAGTACATTTAATTGTAGAAATCATATCCCAAGAAAACAACAAACACAACATACATACCAAAATTTAACCTGTATCAAAAGCAGGGATCAAAGAATATTGGCTAATAGAACCTATGACCAAATGATTCTGTTTTACACCTTATAAACAGATAACATTTTAGATTTAAACCTCTTGCAGAAGGCAAAAACATAAAAAGCCCCCTTTTTCAGAATTAGACTTCGCTGTAGAGACAATTTTCATAGAATCAAATAACAAAACGTACTGTATAAAAATAAAACATATGAAAGCACCCTCTTTACTAGGAAAACTATATTTAATTCCCACCACCATGGGCGACTGTGACCCAATGGATGTTTTACCACAAACCGTAAAAAGAAGTATTGATTGTATTGACTATTACATTGTGGAAAACGAAAAAACGGCACGAAAATCGATAAAAATTGTAAATCCAGAAAAAAAACAATCCGAATTGACTCTCTTTGTCCTAAACAAATACACCGAAACCAAAGAACATCTAGACTTCATCAAACCTTTGCTAGAAGGAAAAAACATGGGGCTAATGAGCGAAGCTGGATGCCCAGGTGTTGCCGACCCTGGTGCTGTAATCGTAAAATTAGCACACGAAAAAGGAATACAAGTCGTGCCACTCGTAGGACCTTCGTCTATATTGCTAGCCATGATGGCATCTGGAATGAACGGACAGAGTTTTACCTTCAACGGCTATTTACCCATTGAAAAAGGAG
>JAYVGE010000360.1:0-7012 GCA_043772515.1 Flavobacterium sp.
TGTAAAAGACATAATGGATGATTTTGTCGCCAAATTAGAACTAAAACCCGAAATAAGTACTCGATTATGTCAGTATTTCGAAAAAAAATATGGACAAAAAATGGACGATTATTCTGCCTACAGAGCTGCTTCTCGAATAAATATTCCTGTTTTAGTGATTCACGACGAAAACGATTCTGAAGTACCTTTGAAAGCAGGAATCAACATCAATAAGCATTTGAAAAAAGGAGAACTAATACTAACCAAAGGTTTAGGTCATCGTAAAATTCTTGGTGACAGTCACGTAATTGAAAGTGTAATTAATTTTATAAAAAAATAGAAACATGAGCTACCCAGTCGAAAAAACAGAAGAAGAATGGAAAAAGCAACTCACTCCAGAACGTTATAAAATTCTTAGACAAAAAGGAACCGAATACCCACATACAGGAAAGTACAACTTGCTTTTTGAAAAGGGAATTTACAGTTGCGGAGCTTGCTCGGAACAATTGTTTGAGAGTAAATCTAAATTTGATGGACACTGTGGTTGGCCTTCATTTGACGCTACTATTCCAGAAAAAGTATCTTACATAACCGATATAACGCTAGGAATGAAACGTACCGAAATTCTGTGTGCTACTTGTGGGAGTCATTTGGGACACGTTTTTGATGATGGTCCCACCCAAACTGGACAACGGTATTGTGTAAACTCTTTGGCTGTCGATTTTAAAGAAGAATCTTAGTAATCGATTAAAAAAAATATTGCCCTGAATTGAAAGAACGAGACACAACGAAGTTCTCTGAACTCCTATGAAAATAGAAACATAGTGAAATAATTACAGGGTTTATTTTGAAACCCTTACTAGATCAGGGCTAACGCTTTTAAAAAAAAGTTAGACACGAATTACACCAATTTACACTAATAATTACTTTTTGAATTACATAAATCTTCATAATTCGTGAAATTTAATTTTTTAAAATTTGTGCTAATTCGTGTCCAATAATGTTAAAGGCGTTTGCCCTGTTTACTAGATAGAATTACACAGATTTTTACGAATTAATTCGTAAAAATCTGTGTATTCGTAACAAAAAAACATTTGGTTCTACACCGATTTGTGTGTAATTCTATCCAACTCTTTTATCGAAGTCCAAGATTACTTTCTTTCAATTCGTGTCTATATTCTCTATACGATTTGTAAAAATGCGCGTAATTGTGGTAGAAGCCTTTTTTGAATGATGACAAATGATGATATAATTTTACACGATTGAATTGGTGTTAATTTATCGGCGTATATTTTGAAACAACTTGGTCGATTTTTCCAAAAATAGACTCTCCTTTACTGTTGTTCATTTCAATTTCTATTCGATCACCAAAAGCCATAAAAGGAGTAGAAGCTTTTCCGTCTTTAATTATTTCTAAGCAACGTACTTCTGCCAAACAGCTAGAACCGTCCAAGCTTCCTTTGTTGGCAACGGTTCCAGAACCAATAACTGTCCCAGCCATCAAAGAACGTGATTTTGCAGCATGTGCAATCAATTGACCAAAGTCAAAAACCATATCGACTCCAGCATTTGGCGATCCAATTTTTTGTTCATTCAAAACCGATATAAGAGGTAAATGAACTTTTGCACCATCCCAAGCGGTTTCTAATTCGTCTGGAGTTACAGCAACAGGGCTAAATGCAGTCCAAGGTTTTGATTGGTAAAATCCGAATTGTTTTGCCAATTCATTAGGAATTAAATTTCTAAGCGAAACATCATTTACCAATGCAATCAATTGTATGTGATTTCTGGCGTTTACAGCATTTACACCCGCTGGAACATCATTTGTAATAACAGCAACTTCGGATTCGAAGTCAATTCCCCATTCTTCGTTCTCTATCAAAATGGCATCATTTGCACCAATAAAAGCATCTGAAGCCCCCATGTACAACAAGGGATCTGTCCAAAATGTTTCAGGCAATTCTGCATTTCTCGCCTTACGCACCAATTCTACGTGAGTAACATAAGCGCTTCCGTCTGCCCAATGGTAAGCACGCGGAATAGGTGCCATTACATTATTGGCATCAAAAGTAAAAGTATTTTCTAATTTATTGGCTTGTAATTCTTGAAAAACAAATTCTAATTTTGGTTTAATAACATCCCAATTATCTAATGCTTCTTGCATTGTTTTGGCAATTTTCGATACCAAAATTGCTTTTGTCAATGCTCTGTTTACTACGACCAATTGTCCGTCACGAGATCCATCTTTTAGAGTGGCTAATTTCATTATATTGATTTATTTTTTTGTTAATTTAGCATTATCAGTCTATTTTATTAGTCTTTACACCATCAAAAGGGATTAAAAACTACCCAAAAATACAAATAATACTCTTTTTTTGTTTTTTCGTCAAAATTAGTTCAAATCTTTAGAATTCTTGAGATCACAGGGGGATTATTTTAGGATTTGCTACAATTATAACAAAACAAAAAAAAAGCGGTTGATTTTTAATCTATTCCCCCTCCCTTAATTTTCAATACCTATAGTGATAGCCTTTATTATATTGGTGTCAATTTGATTATTTTACCTCCCAATCGATTGTTTTTTTTCCTTTGGATTTAAGAAAAATGTTTGTTTTACTAAAATGTTTGTTACCAAACCATTTTCCTTGATTGGCACTCATTGGTGATGGATGTCCAGATTCTAAAACCAAATGTTTGTCCCTATCTATTTTATTTCCTTTTTTATGAGCAAAATTTCCCCAAAGCAAAAAAACGATATTTTCTTTTCCTTCAGAGATTTTCTCAATTATAGCGTCGGTAAAAAGATTCCATTTTAAATGTTTATGGCTATTTGGGGTGTCTTTTCGAACGCTTAACGAAGCATTCAATAGCAAAACACCTTGCTTTGCCCAGGTTTCTAAGTTACCAGTTGTGGGCAAAAAAATAGATTCTAGATCTGCATTCATTTCCCGAAAAATATTACGCAAGGAGGGCGGAATTTTTACATTATCATTTACCGAAAAGCACAAACCATTGGCTTCTCCTTCTCCATGATAAGGGTCTTGACCAATAATTACAACTTTCAAATCTTCAAAAGAACAATAGTCAAAAGCAGAAAAAATAAAGTCTTTGGGAGGAAAACAAGTTTGATTTTGGTATTCTTCTTCGACGGATTTAACCAAATCTTGAAAATAAGGCTTTTCTATTTCGTCTGACAAAATGGTTTGCCATTGTTCATTGAGAGGAGTTTTCATTTAGCTAAATTTATCCAATTCCGTTTTCAAAATTAGTTCTAAGTTTTGGCAAATAGTTTTGGCATATTTCAAAAACAATCTCATAATCTAGCATTTCGTAATGATGAGAGATAAAATCCCGAAAACGGATAATTTTACCCCACTCAATTTCAGGATAATTATTTTGTAATAGATTATGTTTTCTTGATGTTTTTTTTATGCTTTCGCCAATAGCTTGAAGTCGGGTAACTATAGAGTCTAACACCATTTTTCCAAATTCTGAAGCAACAAAATCAGTTGGAGTATCAATTTTTAAAAAGCGTTGATTACAAATATTTATATATTCTAAAACAGTTTCTAGCGAATATTTATAAACGGCATCATACATAAATTAAATCACTTTTTATCGTGTTTAAAAATCGCTCCGATAAATGGGGTCCTTTTCTAACGATTTCAATTTTAGATTTTAATTTATTTTCTAAGTAAGAATACAAACCCATCAAAAAACTATAGGAAGGATTTTTAAATTCAACAAAAAAATCAACATCACTATCTGGTTTTTCTATCCCTTTGGCATAAGATCCGAACAAAGCAATAGATACAACTCCATAATTATTTTCAAGAAATTGCTTATCGGTTTGCAAAGTGGCGATAATTTCGTCTTTTTTCATTAGACAAATATAAAAAATAATTGTTTTAGATTAATACAACTTAACAAGTTTGTAACTTTGTATAAAATTTCTACAAAATAAATGATCTCCATTACCGAAAAAACATTACAAGATTTACAATTTCCAACGGTTCTCGAAACGATTTCTACGATTTGTAACACCGATATCGGAAAACAAAAAGCATTAGAAATAATTCCGTTTAGAGACAAGGAAACTTTGATGCAGTCCTTGCAACAAACTTCCGAATATGTTTCGTCGTTCCAGAACAATAATGCTATTCCAAATCATGGCTTTGATGCCATTACGCACGAAATAAAATTTCTAGCCATAGAAGATAGTTTTTTAGAAGTGGGAAGCTTTAGAAAAATAGCAACTATTTCTGCAACGACTAATTTTTTGTTAAATTATTTCAAAAAGTTTGATGATTATTACCCTAACTTAAATTCTAGAGCCTTACAAGTTCAATTTACCAAGGATATTATCACTTTGGTCGATGAAGTGGTCGATAAATATGGCGAAATAAAAGACAATGCTTCTGCCGATTTATTGTTGATTCGTCGTAATATGAATGCCGTTCGAGGCAAAGTAAACCAGAGTTTTGGAGTTGCTTTGACGCAATACAACAGCCTAGGATATTTGGATGATATAAAAGAAAGCTTTGTGCAAAATCGACGCGTTTTGGCGGTTTTGGCCATGTATCGCCGTAAAGTAAAAGGTTCTATTTTGGGAAGTTCAAAAACAGGAAGCATCGCCTACATCGAACCCGAAGCAACGCTGAATTATTCTCGAGAATTGAGTAATTTAGAATATGAAGAGAAAGAAGAAATTACTCGAATTTTGAAGCAATTATCCAATGCGATCCGTCCTTTTTTGCCCTTACTAATTCAATATCAAGATTTTTTGAGTGATGTTGATGTGATTGCTGCAAAAGCTAAATATGCCAATAAAATAAACGGAATCTTACCCACAATTACAGAGGAACGTCGGCTTTATTTTAGAGAAGCCTTTCACCCTATTTTGTATTTGAATAACAAAAATAAGAGCGAAATAACCCATCCGCAAACCATTGAGTTAAGCCAAGAAAACAGAATAATTGTTATTTCTGGTCCTAATGCTGGAGGAAAAACAATCTCCTTAAAGACCGTAGGATTATTACAATTGATGTTGCAATCTGGTATGCTGATTCCTGTTCACGAACGTAGCGAAACCTTCTTGTTCGATAGAATTCTTACCGATATTGGAGATAATCAATCTATAGAAAATCATCTAAGCACCTATAGCTATCGGTTGAAAAACATGAACTACTTTCTGAAGAAATGCAATGCCAAAACCATGTTCTTGATTGATGAATTTGGTACTGGCTCCGACCCCGAATTAGGTGGCGCTCTGGCTGAAATTTTCCTAGAAGAATTTTACCATCGGGAGGCATTCGGAATCATAACAACCCATTATTCTAATCTAAAGATATTAGCCAACGAATTGCCTTTTGCTACCAATGCCAACATGCTTTTTGACGAAAAATCATTAGAACCAATGTACAAATTGGCCTTGGGTCAAGCAGGAAGTTCTTTTACATTTGAGGTGGCACTCAAAAACGGAATTCCTTTTAGTTTAATCAACCGAGCCAAAAAGAAAATTGAAGTGGGAAAAGTGCGTTTTGACAAAACGATTGCTACGCTCCAAAAAGAACGTTCGAAGATGGAAAAAACATCTCAAACACTCAAAGAAGAAGAGACAAAAGCACGTGAAGAAGGCAAAAAGATGGAAACCATTAATGTGAAAATTAAGCAAAAACTAGAAAGCTATCAAGAATTGTACGATAGCAATCAGAAAACAATTTACATAGGACAGAAAATTGAAGATATAGCCGAGAAATATTTCAACAATAAAAACAAAAAAGATCTTATTGGTGAGTTTTTGAAAGTTATTGAGATCGAAAACTCCAAACGCAAGAAAGCGACACCCAAAGAAGCAAAAGCTATTATAGAAAAGAAAAAGGAAGTTATTGAAGAGGTAATCGTTCATGTAGAAGAAATTCGAAAAGAAAAAAAAGAAAAAAAACTAAAACCAATAATCGAAAAACCCAAAGCCATTCTTAAAGTAGGCGATCGTGTGCGAATGCAAGACGGAAAAGCAGTGGGAAGTATTGATAAAATTGAAAAAAATAAAGCAGTTGTAAATTACGGTATATTTACATCCAAAGTAAGTTTAGATGAGCTAGAATTGGTAGAAGCCGCAAAGAAGTAGTTGGCAGTCATTGCGAGGAACGAAGCAAACACACTAAAAGGAGTAACATTACGGATTAATTGTAGTGGCTTTTCTGAGTGAGATTGCTTTGTACCTCGCAATGAGATACACGCAAGTCATTGCGAGGTACGAAGCAAACACACTAACAGGAGCTACACAAGTTGAGTAACGAAGTGAGATTGCTTCTTTACTCGTAATGACAGACACAACACCAAAAATATGAAACCAGGTTTTATTTACATTATCACTAATAAATACCAAACAGTAGTATATACAGGTGTTACTTCTAATCTACCACAAAGAATTTTGGAGCACAAAGAAAAAAAATATCCAAATTCATTTTCAGCACGTTACAATCTGAATGTATTGGTTTATTATGAACAATTTCAATGGATTGGGGATGCAATAGCAAGAGAAAAACAAATAAAAGCAGGCTCAAGAGAAGTAAAAAATGCTTTAATTCGTTCTATAAACCCAACTTGGAAAGATTTATTCGATGAAATTAAAGATATAATGACGGAATAACTCACGCAAAGACACACGCAAGTCATTGCGAGGAACGAAGCAAACACACTAACAGGAGTAACATTACGGATTAATTGTAGTAGCTTTTCGGAGTGAGATTGCTTCGTTGTTCGCAATGACGAACACACAAAGACACTCAAAAAACAATGAAGAATCTCCCTAACGATAAAAAAATAATCCTCTTTGATGGTATTTGCAATCTGTGTGATTCGACAGTGCAATTTATTATCAAACACGACAGAAACGACGTTTTTAGATTTGTTGCATTACAATCAGATTTAGGACAACAAATCATCAAACATATAGCAATCGATTCAAAAAAAATGGATAGTATTATTTTGTACGAACCAGGAATGGCATACTATTATAAATCATCGG
>JAYVGE010000361.1:0-2890 GCA_043772515.1 Flavobacterium sp.
GATAAAAATGAATATTTGAAAGGATTGCATTTCTTGGAAGAAATCTATCAGGCAATCATCAAAAAAATTGTTTTGGTCATTACGTACAAGTCACTCAAATCTACCGAAGAACGAGAATTCAACTTTCATCCTTTTATATTGAAGGAATTCAATAACCGCTGGTTTTTGGTGGGAAGAAGAAAGGAAAACCAACCGATTACCAATCTAGCACTCGACCGAATCATTTCGATTGACTACAACTTGAATTTACCTTATCTGGAACAAAACTTCAATCCCGAAATTTTTTACAAGAACGTGGTTGGTGTTACCGTAAACACTGGGATGAAACCCGGACGCATCGAACTTTGGATTGATGCCAACAATGCGCCTTATGTTACGACCAAACCGTTGCACAACTCGCAACGACTAATAAAACAAAATGAGGATGGTAGCATTATTATTCATCTATTTATCATTCACAATTTTGAACTGGAACGCATTTTATTGGGTTTCGGTGAGAGTCTAGAAGTGCTTCGTCCCGAAAATTTACGAGAACGGATGAAAACAATATTCCAAAAAGGATTGCTTCGGTACGAGAAATTCACATAGATTTGATACTAATGTTTATAGTGTAAAAAAACAACCGAAATCTATTCAACTTTGTAAAATCTGCGTCCACTTTTTTTATTTCTGAATAATTAGTATTTCTGTTAAAATAAAAAAATACCGAGCATGCATAATATTTCCTAAACTCCTTATTTTAAAGGAGTTTTTTATTTATATTTATAAAAAATTAAAAAAAAACGAAATTTATTATGCATGCATAGTATTTTTTTTATTACATTTGAAATCGTTATCGTAAAATATGAAAAACAAAACAATAGATTATATCCTAAGAGCAACTTGGCAAGCTGTATCGAGAATGTATAATGAAGAAGCTGCAAAATATGACGCAACTATGGCAACTGGTTTTGCCTTATTAAGTATTGACAGAGAAGTAGGAACGCCTTCTACAGCATTAGGACCCAGAATGGGCATGGAAGCCACAAGCTTGACAAGAACCCTAAAATCCATGGAGGAAAAAGGGTTAATAGTTAGAAAGAAAAATCCAGAAGACGGTAGAGGAGTTTTGATTTACCTAACCGAATTTGGAAGAGAAAAAAGGGAACTTTCTAAGAATACCGTTTTAAATTTTAATGAAACCGTTAGAAAACATGTTTCAGAAGAAAAACTCAACAACTTCATGGAAGTAGCCGAAATTATCAACGAACTAATTCAGAATAAAAACATATTTAATCAACAAGAAAACAGTAATGATGAAACGCACAATTAAAAAAGTTGCAGTAATTGGATCCGGGATTATGGGTTCAGGAATTGCTTGTCATTTTGCCAACATTGGTGTAGAAGTCTTGCTTTTGGACATTGTACCAAGAGAATTGACAGATGCCGAAACCAAAAAAGGGCTAACACTTGAGAGTAAAATGGTTCGCAACCGTGTGGTAAACGAGCATTTGGCCAACTCCTTAAAATCGAAGCCCTCTCCTATTTACAGTCAAAAATTCGCAAGCCGAATCACCACTGGAAATACTACGGATGATATGGCGAAAATTGCCAATGTAGATTGGATCATCGAAGTGGTTGTGGAGCGTTTGGACATCAAAAAAATGGTTTTTGAACAAATTGAAAAATTCAGAAAACCGGGAACTTTGGTAACATCAAACACTTCTGGTATTCCAATTCACTTTATGAGCGAAGGACACAGCGAAGATTTCCAAAAACATTTCTGCGGTACTCACTTTTTTAACCCTGCGCGTTACTTAAAATTATTCGAAATCATTCCAGGTCCGCAAACTTCAACGGAAGTTTTGGATTTCTTAACCATATACGGAGAGAAATTCTTGGGTAAAACTTCGGTTGTTGCCAAAGATACTCCTGCCTTTATCGGTAACCGTATTGGAATTTACGGAATTCAAAGTTTATTCCACTTGGTAAAAGAATTGGGATTAACTATTGAAGAAGTAGATAAATTGACAGGACCAGTTATTGGTCGTCCAAAATCGGCTACTTTCAGAACTGTGGATGTGGTTGGATTGGATACTTTGGTACATGTTGCCAACGGAATCTACGAAAACTGCCCAACAGACGAGCAACACGAATTGTTTAAACTTCCAGAATTCGTCAATAAAATGATGGAAAACAAATGGTTGGGAAGCAAAACGGGTCAAGGTTTTTATAAAAAAGTGGACAGAGACATTCTTTCTTTGGACTTGGACACGCTAGAATACCGTCCTGCCAAAAAAGCTTCTTTTGCTACTTTGGAGTTGACAAAAACAATTGACAAACCAATCAACAGATTTAAGGTTCTGGTAAAAGGAAAAGACAAAGCAGGCGAATTCTACAGAAAAAGTTTCTCTGGAATGTTTGCTTATGTTTCGAACCGTATTCCTGAAATCTCTGATGAATTATACAAAATAGACGATGCCATGAAAGCTGGTTTTGGATGGGAAAATGGTCCATTCGAAATTTGGGATGCTATTGGTGTTGAAAAAGGAATCGAAATCATGAAAGCCGAAGGTCTTGAGCCTGCAGCTTGGGTTACTGAAATGTTAGCCTCAGGAAGTAAAAGTTTTTACACTATTAAAGAAGGAGCTACTTATTTCTACAATATTCCAACAAAATCTCAAACTAAAGTTCCTGGTCAAGATGCTTTTATCATCCTGAACAACATTCGCGAAAGTAAAAAAGTTTGGAGCAATAGTGGTGCTATTATCCAAGATTTGGGAGACGGAATTTTGAATTTAGAATTCCAATCTAAAATGAATACCATTGGTGGTGATGTTTTACAAGCTATCAATAAAGCGATTGATTTATCTGAAAAAGAATACCAAGGTTTGGTTATTGGAAATCAAGC
>JAYVGE010000362.1:0-6998 GCA_043772515.1 Flavobacterium sp.
TAGTAGTAATTTTACAAATACCCAAAACACTATTGAATTGCCAGGCTATACTTTGGTAAACACCTCTTTTTCTTATGCTGTAAACGGTATCAAAGTTAATTTCTTAATCAATAATCTATTAAATAAGGATTATTTATCGTCAGCCATAAACGATTCTCAATTGTACCCTGGCACTCCCAGAAATTACATGATGGTTTTAAGTTATAAATTCTAATGAAGCAGAAAATAATAAAAGGACTCCTTTTGCTACACCGCTATTTTGGGTTAGTCTTAAGCCTGCTTTTTGTGGTGTGGTTTTTGTCTGGATTTGTAATGATGTATACTAAATATCCTTACCTAAAAAAAGACAAAAATCTAGAGCAAAGTTCACTATTAAATTCAAATAAAAGCTGTCTGTTACCGCAGGCAGCTTTCTTGAATTTGAAAACAAAAGATACTTTAGAGCAAGTAAATATTGGTTCCCTACTCAACAAGGTTGTATATCATTTTTATTTTAAAGACGGAACAATCAAAACCGTTTATGCAGCTGATGGTTCAATTTTAAAACCAATAGACAGCAGTACTGCAAAAACAATTGCACAACATTTTGTTAAAAAACCAATTGTTATAAAAGAAACGGAGCTGCTTGAGAACCTAGATCAGTGGACTCCTAGAAATAGTTTTAAACCCCATTTACCTATGTACAAATTTACATTGGATGATGCAGCGGGAAACTTACTTTATGTTTCCTCAAAAACTGGCGAAGTGGTACAAATGCTTACGGCAAACGAAAGATTTTGGGCTTGGTTAGGTCCCATTCCGCACTGGATTTACTACCGAGACTTGATTGTAAACAGACCATTATGGAGACAAGTAATTATTTGGACCTCTAGTCTTGGCGTTGTACTGAGTATTACTGGAATTATTTTAGGGTTTGTTCGAATTAGAAAAAACAAAAAAGGAAAGAAGAATACGATTACTAACTTTAGCCCTTATAAAAAAAGGTGGTTCAAATGGCACCATTACACCGGTTTTGCGTTTGGTTTTTTTATTTTTACTTGGATACTGAGCGGATTACTATCGATGAATCCTTGGAAATGGAGTCCCGATAGCGATTTGAATGAAGAAGAAAGCCTCAGTTGGACAGGTGGTTCTTTAAATTTGAATGCTTTTGTACTTTCTCCAGACAAAGCATTGCGTCAATCGAAGCTAAAAGGTGTAAAAGAAATACAATTGATTCAATTTAAGAGTACTCCTTATTACCTAGTTTCGAAAAACAGTAAAGAAACCGAATTAATCAATGCCAGTGATAGTGTTACAAGTAAAAAACCGCCCCTTACTATTGCAAAAATTACACAGGCCATTCAGGATTTAAACCCCAATCTGCGTTTGAAAGAAATTGTTGTATTAAACGAATATGACCATTACTATTATGACAAAAACAATGTAAAAGCACTTCCTGTGGTGCGAATAAAGCGAGATGATGAAAATGAAACTTGGTTTTATATCAATCCAAAAACGAGCAAAGTTATTTACAAATTAGAAAATGCAAGCCGCTTAGAACGCTGGTTGTACAATGGTTTGCACAGTTGGGATTTTCCTTTTTTATACAAAAAACGACCTTTGTGGGATGTGCTTATGATTCTTTTTCTTTTGGGAGGATTGGCGGTAAGTTTTACGGGATTGATCCTAACATTAAAATGGGTAAAAAGAAAAATATAGCCTAAATTTGCCGACTAGGAGAAAAAAATTAACCACACTTCAACTTCGATTAGTGCAAGAATAAGAAATTAAGAGGTTCTACCCCGAATTGTGTGGGTTTTGTATATTTCAAAAAAAGAGAGACACGAATTGCACTAATTTATACGAAATTTGGAGTGTTTTAATTTCACTAATTTCTAAAACATAAAATGATTGTGAAATTAAATTATAAATTAAAAGTAATTCGTGAATCCCGATAGCTATATGTAATAGGAAATTTCACACGCATTAAATTCAGAGTTGAACCAAAAAATATAAGGGAAGCGAATGAAAAACAATAGAATAAGTATATTAGGTTGCGGCTGGTTGGGATTGCCATTGGCAGCGTCTCTAGTTCAAAAAGGGTATACCGTAAAGGGATCTACTACCGATTGTGATAAAATGGCAATCTTGAAAGACAAAGGTATTTTGCCTTATCAAATAGTGATATCCGATACGGAGATTCAAGCAGATGATATCGCTGGCTTTTTAGATTCGGATATATTAATTATTAATTTTCCACCAAAAAGGAGACCCGATATTGTAGCTTTTCATACGGCACAATTTCAACTTTTAGTTCCAAAAATAATTGAAAGTCGGATTAAGCAGCTGTTGTTCGTAAGCTCAACCTCTGTTTATCCAGACACGAATGAAACCGTTACCGAAAATGAAACCAGAATTCCCGAAAAAGATAGTGGGAAAGCGTTGCTGCTAGTCGAAAAAATGCTTTTAGAACAAAAGCAATTCAATACCACTATTGTTCGTTTTGCTGGATTAATAGGATACGATAGAATGCCTGGGCGTTTTTTGGCTGGCAAAAAGGAAGTTCTAAATGGCGAAGCCCCCATAAACGTGATTCATCAAGATGATTGCATTGCCATTATAGAAAGCATTATCCAAAAAGAAATTTGGGGCCAATTATTTAATGCCTGCTCTGATATTCATCCCAAGAGAAGTGTATATTACGAACTGGCTGCTGAAAAAATTGGCTTAGAAAAACCTACATTTGCCCCAACAGAAAAGGTATGTTATAAAATAATAAATTCGGACAAACTGAAAACAAAATTGGACTACCAGTTTAAGTATCCCAGTCCACTGGATTTGCTAAATGAGGAATAAAATATGAGTTTACAAAACAAAATACAATCGTTTATTAGTATTGTTGGTGCTGGTCCTGGTGATCCCGAATTGCTTACCATTAAAGCCCTAAAACGAATTCAGGATGCCGATATTATCTTGCATGATAATCTCATATCTCAGGAAATTTTAGATTTGGCTTCCGCCAAAGCACAAAAAATATATGTTGGCAGGAAATTTGGGGACATAGAAGATTCGATGACCCGTCAAGACGCCATTCACGATTTATTTCTTGAATATGCGCAGCAAAACAAAAAAATTGTTCGCCTAAAATCGGGTGATTCGTTTATTTTTGGGAGAGTAGCGGAAGAGATTCGTTTTTTGACACAACAGAAAATTGCTTTTGAAGTCATTCCGGGAATTACAGCAGGAATGGCGGCTGCCAACTCCCAACACATCCCACTTACGGAACGCAACAAAACCAATTCAGTGCTATTCTGTACCGGACATACCGCTACGTACGACTTTGAGCAATTGAACGCTTTGGCGAATATGCTTAAAACAGGCACCACACTCATTATGTATATGGGGTACAAAAACCTGAAAGAAGTAGTTACAGTTTTTAAGAGAATTGCAGCTGATGAAACGATTTATATTTCTGCAGTATCGAAAGTATCGCAAGCCGAAGAAACCATTTTTACAGGCACTTTAGACGAAATAGAGCAAAAATTAGAACTCGAAACGATTCCGATGCCGGTTGTTTTTATTGTGGGGAAATATGCGTTTCCTATTGATGATAATATGTAATTGATAATTGTTTAAGAATGCGCTACAAATTGCATCTTTGTAAAAATTCTATTCAAATTGAATAAGGAGGTAATTGTTTTTACAATTTAGTATTAATTTATGAAATTTGGGTAAAACTACTAGTTAACTGTTATCTTTAAAAAAACCGCAATGGAATTAGAAAGTTTTAAGAATAGTCTAAAAAGATTAAAAAAATGCGATATGTATTGGGACGAAATGAAACCTAATGAAATCGGACGATTATGTCAGAAATGCGATAAAACAATAATTGATTTTTCAAAAATGTCATTTAGTGAAATAGCATTTAAAATGTCTGAAACTAATCAATCTACTTGTGGTTATTATTTACCCGAACAATTAGCAGAAATCAAACGTTCAAAAAATAATATTCCATTAAGTATTGGATTAACAACTTTGATTGCAACAACATCAATTGCAAATACCAAAAATAAAGAAATTGAAAAACATTGTTCAAATGTAGTTAACTATGACAAAGAAAAGAAAGAGCAAATTACAGAACAAACTGAAATAATTAATGATTCGATATCTATAAGCGGTAGAATTGAATATTATGATTCAATTTCCAAAATGAACTTAACAGATTCTTACGCTTATGTGGTAATAAAAGGAACTAAAATTGGAACAGCAACAAATGAAAATGGAAATTTTAAAACTTAAATATTTGCCAAGTTTAAAAAATGAATTATTAACATTATCAATTGGAGGAATTGGGTTTCAAAAAAAAGAAATTGAGATAAATGCTGAAAATAAAATTATAGATTTAGGTGTAATTATTTTAGTAAAAAGTGAAGCAAAATTATCCGAATTTATAGTAATGGGAAAAAGAAGAAGTTTTGTTGGAAGAATATTGAGAAAAATAACAAAACCATTTAGAAAAAAAGTAATTTATTATAATCCGAAATAAAGACAACAGTAAACAGCGTATTTGCAAAATGGCAGGATTAGTTTTTAATTGAAAAAATCTTTCTGTTTCGGTAATATGGTTTTTGAATAGGAAGATGAGAATTTATTTGCCTGCCACTTCGCCAAGATGCGGAACGTACTGTCAGCCAATTTTTCACGCAGTTCTATCATATCTATCATAATTTTAGCAGATTTTAAATAAAACAAGAAATGCAATTTGTCTTACTTTATTGTCTAACAACAGCTACTTACTATTAACATTTATAAAAAAAAATGAATCTTAAAAAAGGAATTTTAATTTGCGGACATGGAAGCAGAGACCCAGAAGGGGTTAATGGGTTCAAGGAATTGGTACGTCTTTTAAAAATACGGTATCCCGAATACGAGGTAGATTATGGATTTCTAGAATTCTCGCATCCCGTTTATGCCGCGGCCGTAGAACGTTTGTACACCAATGGAATCCGTGAAATCATTGCTATTCCTGCCATTCTTTTTGCTGGAGGACACGCCAAGAATGACATCCCTTATGAAATGAACACACTCCAGAGTCAATATCCGGATTTAAAAATTCGTTTAGGAAAACACTTTGGCATCACGCCATCTATATTGCAACTTTCTAAAAAATTGATAGAAGCAACGGAATCTAAACTAACACTTTTAGACCGAAAAGAAGCTTGTTTATTGGTAGTGGGTCGTGGTACTTCGGACCCAGATGCCAATTCAGACATTGCCAAAATGACTCGAATGCTTTGGGAAGGAATGGGTTTTGGTTTTGCAACGACGACTTATATTGGTGTTACGCAACCCATATTAAAAGATACTTTACCATTAGTAAACCAACTGCCTTACAAACGAGTGGTAGTCTTGCCTGTGTTTTTATTTACAGGTGTTTTACTAAAGAAAATATATACCCAAGTGGAAGATTTTGCACTAAATTCGGCTACCGAATTTTGTTATACCGCTTCTTTCGAATGTGACGAACTGCTGTTACAAACCATAGACGAACGTATCGCCGAAGTCGAGCAAGGCAACCCCAATATGAACTGCCAATTGTGCAAATACCGTACGCAAATTATTGGTTTTGAAAACGAAGTAGGCAAAGAACAAATAGGACATCACTTGGCAGTAAAAGGAATTTTATTTGAAGAAGAGGAAAAAATAGCAGTCAAGAAAACGCCTTTTTCAGGTTTAAAGAAACTATTAGGGATATAGAAAATGACAAATAAAGGAAAAATATACGGAATCTCTTTGGGCCCTGGTGATCCAGATTTGATTACCATAAAAGGGCTGAAAATACTCCAAAAATCGGATAAAATATATTATCCTGGTTCCTTATTGCCTAATGGAAAAACAACCAGTTTCTCCTTGCCTATTTTGCAACACCACCAACTAGACGAAAAAAAATTAGTAGGAATGTTTCTCAAAATGTCTGATGATAGAACGCAAGCCGAAGCAACCTACTCCGCTACTTTTCAATCTATCTTGGAAGATTACAATAACGGTTTAACAATTGTTTTTGTCAGCGAAGGAGACAGTCTGTTTTACAGCACGTTCGCCTATTTATTGGAACACATTCAGCAACACCAACTCAATGTCGAAATTATTGCCGGAGTTCCATCCTTTATATTAGGTGCGGCACAACACCAGTTGCCGTTAGCCATATTAAATGAGAAAATTGCAATCATACCAAGAGTCAAAAACAGTCAAGAACTAGAAACAACCTTAAACGATTTTGATACCGTAGTTTTAATAAAAATTCGAACTGTACTTAAGGATATTTCCCCTTTTTTGAGAACCAGTGGATTGACAATTATGTATTGCGAACGATTGGGAACAACGCAACAATACATTACGACTAATATAGAAGATATTAAAAACAGAGAGATTCCTTATTTCTCTTTGTTAATTATAAAAAAAAGAAAATGAAAGGATACATGTACCTATTAGAATGTGCCGATGGGAGTTATTATGCGGGTAGCACCAACAACCTTGAATTGCGTTTACAGCAACATCAAGATGGAGAAGGCGCCAATCATACCCGAAAACAGCTACCTGTAAAACTCGTCTATTTTGAAGAGTTTGATAGAATAGACACCGCTTTTAATAGAGAAAAACAAGTGCAAGGCTGGAGCAGAGCCAAAAAAGAAGCTTTAATTAATCACGAATTTAATAAACTACCCGAATTGTCACGAAATTATACTGAATATCCTCGTAATGGGGTGGATTCGATGGCAGCGACGACTTCGACAGGCTCAGCCAGCGAAGGGACAGACACGAACTTGGCTTCGACAAGCTCAGCCACCGAGGACGCACAAACAGAATCGGCTTCGACAGGCTCAGCCAGCGGACAAATAAACACGATTTCGACAAGTCAAACCTCAGTTGAAAAAAACTCAGGCAGCAAAAATTTAATCCAACCGATCCCTGAGCTTGTCTCATCGGCGGCTGAGCTTGTCGAAGCCAAGTTCGTG
>JAYVGE010000363.1:0-2884 GCA_043772515.1 Flavobacterium sp.
TCTTGATGTGGTGGCAAATGCCGGTATGGGATTGCTAAAAGGGGGACGTTGGGTTGCCACAATTGGAATGCATTATAATGCCCCAAGGAAATGGACGGCAACTGAGATCTGGTTGTTGGAAGAGACTGCCGAACGCACCTGGGCTGCAGTTGAAAGAGCAAAAGCCGAACAAGCACTACGCAAATCCGAAGAAAAATACCGTTCCCTCTTCAACTCCATTGATTCAGGCTTTTGCATCATTGAAGTATTGTTTAATGAAAATGAAATGCCTTATAATTACCGTTTTCTCGAAGCCAATAATGCATTTGAAAAGCAAACAGGTTTGATGGATGCGGTTGGAAAAACCATGAAAGAAATGGTACATGGGCATGAGCAATACTGGTTTGATATTTATGGACGAATAGCCAAAACAGGAAAATCGGAACGCTTTGAAAACGAAGCGAAGGCGCTTGGCAATTATTACGAAGTTTATGCCTTTCCCGTTGGCGCACCGGAAGAAAATCGGGTAGGGATATTATTTAATGATATTACAGAACGCAAGCAAACAGAAGAAAAAATAAGAGAAAGTGAAAAGCAGCTCGCCTTCGATTTAGCCGATGCAAAAAAACTACAAACCTTCAGCACACAAATAATACATGAAGAAAACATTGATCTGCTGTATGAACAGCTTGTGGAGGCAGCCATTGCACTGATGCATTCTGATATGGCAAGCATTCAACTGTATCATCCTGAAAAAAAACAATTAGAACTGCTTACATTCAAAGGATTTCATCCAGAATCGGCAGCACATTGGGAATGGATAAGCACCGATTCAAAAAGCGTTTGCAGTGCAGCAATGGGCAATGGTGAGCGGTCTATTGTTGGCGATCTTGAAAAAGATGAACTGATGGCAAAAGCAGGAGGCCTGCATTATTATCAGTTATCAGGCATTAGGGCAATGCAATCAACGCCCCTCGTTTCACGCAATGGAGATTTAGTAGGAATGATATCCACCCATTGGCGAGAGCCGCATCAACCTTCTGAAAGAAAGCTACAATTATTTGATGTGCTAGCGAGGCGGGCGGCAGACCTTATTGAGCGAAAAAAAACAGAAGATAAATTGAGGGAAGCAAAGGTATTTGCAGAAAATGCTGTTAAGTTCAAACAACAGTTTTTATCTAACATGAGCCACGAAATTCGAACTCCGTTAAACTCTATTTTAGGATTTGCAAATGTGTTATTAAAAACTGAATTGGGCGAAGAACAAAAAGAATTTTTACACGCTATAAAAACAAGCGGCAACTCTTTAAACCTGCTCATAAACGATATTCTTGATTTAGCAAAAGTAGATGCGGGTAGAATGACATTTGTAGAGCAACCATTTGAAATACACAAATCAATAAAATCAATACGATATTCCCTTGACCTGAAAATAAAAGAAAAGAATTTAGAACTTATAAAAGAGTACGACAGCAAAATACCATCAATATTATTGGGCGATTCAGTAAGATTAAATCAGATTGTTTTAAACCTTATAAGCAATGCCGTAAAATTTACACACAAAGGAAAAATTATACTAATTGTCAAATTACTGCACGAAGACGAAGAAAATGTGAACATTGAAATTTCCGTTTCCGATACAGGAATTGGCATTGCTACGGATAAAATAAATTCAATTTTTAATCTTTTTGAACAGGCCGAGCTTAGTACGTCTAATTCTTATGGAGGAACAGGATTAGGACTTGCTATTGTTAAACAATTAATAGAAGAACAAGGGGGAAGTATTAGCTTAAAGAGTAAGCTTGGTGAAGGTTCAACATTTAGTTTTATCCTGCCTTTTAGAAAAACAAATATAAAATCCGAAGAAGAAATAGAAATACCAACCTTAAATTCAAAAACTAAAAATATGCGTGTATTAGTAGCAGAAGATGTTGCATTAAATCAATTACTAATCAAAATTATCTTAAATGATTTTGGATTTGAACATGAAATAGTAAGCAATGGAAAATTGGCAATAGAAAAAATGCAAACCAATACCTACGATATTATCTTGATGGATTTGCAAATGCCTGAAATGAATGGTTATGAAGCAACAGAATACATACGCAAAACATTGAAATCTCAAATTCCCATAATTGCTTTAACAGCAGATGTAACCACAGCAGATGTTTCGAAATGCAAAGAATTTGGAATGGATGATTATATTTCAAAGCCTATTTCCGAAAAATTATTATATAATAAAATAGTGGGGTTAGTAAAAAAGAAAAGATAATTATTGACTAATATATTTAGTACCGTAAGAAACTCATACCATCACATTTGCAAGCCCACGCACCCGATACCACATCGGACGGATAGAAACACGAACCGATAATAGCAGATTTGCAATAAACTGGGGTTCAGTGTTAAATTGAGTATTTGTGTCTCTAGGTCCACTTTTTCGCAAAGGCACAAAACGTAATGTCTATCAAAAAATCTTTTTTTTTTGATTAAAAATTATTGTCTTCACTGTAATAATTCACCATCAAATCTACAAACTTACTATAACTTTCTAATCCGTCTTTTTGTTGGTTTAGTTTTAAAAAATTGTCGTAAAAAATCTTAAATCCAGTATCAATAAATGTTTGGTGGCTTTCCCAAAAAATCTCGCTTTCTTGATAATTTTTTAGAACTCCCGGATTGATGGTTTTTAGTAATTTTTCAAATATTTCAGGATTTCTAACTTCCCAATTAAATAAACAATAACGCAAAGCGTAACTGTAACCTGAATATTTAAAATACAAATCTTCTTCTTTTGTAGATGACAAAAAACTAATAAAATTACACTCACTTTCGCTGGCATAACCCATTTGGTGCGCCATTTCGTGACAAGCAGTACTAGGAAAATTATACATAGGAATCATAT